>NZ_JBIAXC010000007.1:0-267445 GCF_042896295.1 Kitasatospora sp. NPDC001309
GTCGGTCGCCAATGCGCTGCATTGGGCTCCCTCCTCCGCCTTGCGATGCACGCACCCCAACGCCGCGCGCTGATCCGACGCGAATGGTCAGACACACCCTAGATCAACAACCCCCGGGCCCGCCCGGCCCCCGTCGAGGTGGATCGTGAACGACGGAGGGCCCCGGCGATCGGCCGGGGCCCTCCGCATCGCGCAGCCGGAGTCGCCGGGTCAGGAGACGCGCTTCAGCTGCCAGGCGTTGTTGTTGAAGCTCGGGTTCGACCAGGCGACACAGCTGCTGGTGTAGTACGAGCCGGTCTGGACCCAGCCCGCCGGCGGGTAGGTGGTGCTGCAGGCCTGGACCACGGTGCCGACGGGCAGTCCGGTGAGCTGCTTCACCTGCTTGATGTTCGGGCTGAAGCTCTGCGTACCGCAACTGCTGCTGTAACCCCAACTCACATCGACGGAGCCGGCCGGGGTGAGAGTGCTTCCGCACATGGTCGTGACGTCACCGGGGGCGGCCTGGGCGGGCGCCGCGGCCAGGGCCAACATCGCCGCGGTGCCGGCGATGGCCATACAGGTGGTACGGAGGCGAATCATGGGCGGTGGCTCCTTCTGATCGGGGGTGGCCGGTCAGGCCGTGGAGCTATTCCTATGGTTTGATCATCGGTTTCGGATAGCGACTTTCCGGCCTAAAGATCCACCGCGCAGACCTCCGCCGAAAGCCTGACTCACCCGCCTTTGAGCCTCTCCGACAACTCCTCGACGCCGTCGTGCCCGCCGTGCTCGGGGCGAGCGTGGCGGGCACGCCGGGGCCGCTCAGTGGCGGTGGTGGTTGTCGGGTTGGGCCGGGTCGCCGGGGTGTTCCAATCCTTCGACCAGGGTGAGGCGTTGGGCCCGCTCGTGGTCCAGCCAGCGGACGAACTCCGCCCTTCGCGCGGCCTCCCGGAGGGCCGGGGTGGGG
Source organism: Kitasatospora sp. NPDC001309 (assembly GCF_042896295.1). Lineage (NCBI taxonomy): Bacteria > Bacillati > Actinomycetota > Actinomycetes > Kitasatosporales > Streptomycetaceae > Kitasatospora > Kitasatospora sp. NPDC001309. Next base: position 944 of record NZ_JBIAXC010000007.1, read on the forward strand.
TCGGGGTTCCGGGGGACGGCCAGGGTGGCGAGGAGCATCGCCGTCCAGGGGCCGACGGTGACCCACTCACCCGGTGGGGCCTCCCGAAGCGCCTCGGCGAGGGCCTCCGGGAGGGTGTCGGGGTCGGCTTCGAAGCCGCCGTCGGGGAGGGCGAGGTGCCAGCGGGTGGTCGGTGGGCGGGCGGTCACGGCGCGGTAGTGGGCGACGTCGGCGGCGGACGGCTCGATGCCGGCGGTCACGGATGCGTAGACGGCACGGACGGCCGCGCTGCCCTCGTAGGCGGCCGCCGTGATGGAGCCGAGTTCGACGGCGGCCTGTTGGTCGAGGCGGGACGGGCCGGGGGCGACGACCGGGAGGCCGCGTTCGGCGGCGACCGTCTCGCAGAGGGCCTCGGTCAGCAGCACCTGGGCGACCCACCGGGTGAGCTGGCGGTCCTCCGAACTGCCGGGCAGGGGGAGGGCGGTGGATCGCGGGCCGCCGCGCAGGGCGGCGAGGCGGGCGTCGAGGGCGGTGCGCGGGAGGGGGCGTCCGTCGAGCAGGCCGAGGGTCATGCCTCCACCACCAGGGCGACGGTGGGGGCGTACTGGCAGCGGCCGAACCACATGACCTTGGCGAGGGCCCAGTACGCGCCGGGGTCGAGGGACTCGGGGGCGGTGACGGCGAAGTCGACGGTGAGGGCCGAGTCGGCGGGGACGGCGAAGCCGCGCACCGGGTCGGCGACGGCCTCCCACGTCCCCCACGGGGAGACCAGTTGCAGCTCGCCGCGGATCTCGCCGCTGGTGCGATTGGTGAGGGTGAGCCCGAGGGTGGCCCGGCCGCCGGGCGCCACCCGCAGGGTCTCGGCACCGACGTCCACGGACAGCCCGGTGTCGCGGCCGGTCGTCGCCTTGGTGCCCTGGGCGGCCGTCCAGTCCTCCGGGGCCTCGCCGGGGACCGGCAGCAGCGCGGGGAGGTCGCCGACGGCGATGGTGACCACGTCCTCGACCGCCTGTCCGTCGTGCTCGATCCGGACGGCGGCGAAGTGCAGCCCGGGCCGGGCGTCGGCCGGCGGGGTGAGGGTGACCGGGAAGCGCAGGTGGCCGTCGGGGGCGAGCCGGTACGGGCGGCTGGCGAGGCTGGTCGCCCAGCCCTCCGGCGGCAGCACGACGGCCGTGCCCTCGACGGCGGCGTCCCGCAGCTGGGAGGAGAGGGCGACCGAGAGCGTCACCGGCTCCCCCGCCGTCCGCAGCAGCCCGGGCGAGGCGCCGACCGACACCGGCAGGTAGCCGAGCGGCGCCGGGCCCCGGTTGTGCAGCCAGTAGCGGGCATGGACGGGCTGGGCGGGTTCGGCGACCGGGCCGAGTACCGTACCCCCGGCCGTGCCCCCGGGCCGGGCCGAGACGCCGGGCGCGGCGAGCAGGGTGGTGATCGACGAGCCGGGCAGGTCCAGCTCGGCCGGGCCGAGGGGGCGCTCCAGCAGGTCGGCCGCCCGCAGGTCGGTCAGCCCGAGCGCACCGCCGAGTGCCGCCGTCCGGCCGAGGCCGGTGGATTCGACCAGCCGCACGGTCAGCTCGGGTCCGACGGGCGCCGCCGAGCCGTGGGCGATCGGGTTCCCGGCCGGCTTGAGTGCGCCGAGCAGCACCTCGCGCTGCGGTTCGACCCGCAGCCAGGACAGCGTGGCGGGCAGCGGGCCGTCCTGCGGCGCGGCCAGGATCCGCGCGTACAGCGGGTGGTTGAACTCCTGCCCCCGCGCGGGCAGTGCCTGCGCCCGCCAGTCACCGTCACCGCCGACCAGGGCATAGCCGAACTCGTGGGTCCAGTGCTGGAGTTGGAAGGCGGCGCCGTCGGGCAGGGTGCGCCGGGGCGGGTCGATCCACACCCCGGACGGCCAGCCGGTGCAGGAGCGCATCAGCGACAGGTGCAGCGCGCCGGTGGCGTCCACCGCGAAGCCTGGCAGGCCGAAGCTGAGCAAGGCCACGGTGTGGTCGGCGAGTTCCTCCGACTCCGGCACAGGCACCGACACCGGCACCGACACCGACACCGACACCGACTCCGACACCGGCTCCGACACCGTCATCGGGCAGACGGCGGTGATCCGGGCGTCGGCGAGGTCGTCCACCAGGGCCGGCACATCGGCGACCACCAGGGCGGGCAGGGAGCGCAGGTCCCGCAGGTCCGCGTCGGGCCGCCACACCTCGGCCAGCGGTGTCAGCGCGGGCACCCACACCGCGCCGTGCGCCTTGAGCGCGGCCGCGTACTCCTCGCCCGTCCGGTCGATCAACTCCTTTGCCGCGTCGTTGACTTCCGGGCCGCCGACGACGATCCGGAAGTCCGGCAGGTTGGAGTCGACGTCCAGCCAGCCGTACCGCGCCCAGTCCGCCCCCGAGGTGGTGGCGGTGACGCCGACCCGGGCCAGCGCGACCAGCAGCGGACGGGCGTCGGCGGCGTCGTCCAGGGTCGGGACGACCACCTCGGCGACGCCGAGCGCGCGCGAGCCGATGACCTCGCCGGAGGCCGAGGTGAGCTCCGCCCGCGCGGTGGCGCCCAGCCCGAACCAGGTGTTGGCCGGGTTGTCCAGCGTCCACGGCGCCTCCGCCGAGTCCACGTCCGGCATCGCGAAGCCGCGCCCGACGACCGCGCCGGCGACCTCGCTGACCGGCAGCCCGCCGGGGACGTCCACCGGGAAGCGCAGTCGCAGCAGCCGGTCGGCGCCGGAGTAGTCGACCGCCCTGGTGCGGCAGTCGACCCGGTCCAGCCCGCGCCACAGCGTGACCGTCTGCTCGTAGCGCAGGCCGTCGACCGTCCCCGCGATCACCAGCCGCTCGCCGAGCGGCCCGGTCTCGCGGCGCACGGAACCGGCGCCGTCCCCGGAGCCGACCACCGGCCCGCTCGGCACCAGGTGCCACGGGCCCTCGCCGAAGTCGGGGTGCTGCGGGTACTCCTCGTACACCCGCAGTTCGTTGCCGATCCGACCCTCCTGGATCAACTCCCGTTCGTGCAGCAGGTCGTACACCGATCCGAGCCCGCCGCCGCGCGCCGGGTCGGCCGTCACCCGGTACCGCTCGTTGGCGATCACCACGCCCTCGGCCTCGGCCCACGCCGGGGCCGAGGGCTCCCCGGGCAGCAACCGCCAGGTGCGCCAGCCGAGCGCGGGCACGTCGGCGGCCAGGAACCGCAGCACGCCCCGGTCCACGGCGCTCGGCACGGCCGCGCCGGTGTCGTCCACGACCCGCACCGACCTTTCACCGGACGGGAGTTCGACCGAGACCAGATCCGTCCGGTCGAAGGACAGCGTGTTGGTCACCACCAGAGCCGAGCCGACGCCCGCCGTGGAGGTGCCCGCCGAGCCGACGCCCGTCGTGGAGATGCCCACCGTGGAGATCCGCGCCGTCAGCGCGTCCAGCGCCGCGTCCCGGACCGCCGAGGCCAGGTCGTACGCCTCCCGCCAGCCGCCCAGCAGGTCCAGGTACACCTGGTCCGACTCCGAGCCGGTGATCGCGTCGTGGTGGGCCCCGTAGGCGAGTTGGCGCCACACCTTGTCGAGCGCGGCGGCCGGGTAGGCGCCGAGCCCGTTGACGACGGCCAGCGCGGCGAGCTTCTCCGCGTCCACCGCCGCGACCTCGCCCGCCCGTTGGGCCTGCTTGGTGTCGATGTAGGAGACGTCCTTGCCGGTGTACACCGGGTTCATGTCGCGGGTCTGCGGGCTGGGCCGGCGCCCGGTGGCGGCGAGTTCGGCCCGGACGGCGTCCAGGAAGTCGCGCGGGGTGGCGCAGACGAAGCGCGGCCACAGGTACTTCTCGGGCCAGGAGCGGTGGATCGCGGTGACCCACTTGTTCGGCGGGGTGTAGTCCGTGCCGACCGGCAGCAGCAGGTTCCTGGTCGCGCCGACCGGCTTGAGCTTGCGGTACAGCTCGTACACCGCTTGTTCGGCGGCGGGGAGGTCGGGCGAGGAGTCCATCCACCAGCCGGCCGAGTAGTGGTGCGGCATGTAGTGGGTGAGCACGCCCTCCCCGCCGGGCGCGATCCACTCGAACTCGCTGGGGAACTGCATCACCCGGGCGTCGTCCTTGCCCTGGCGGAAGTTCTTCTGGATCGGGCCCCACTGGTGGAACGGCCCGCGGGCCCACGCGCTGCCGGTGAGGCCGGCCGCGGCGAGGTGGCCGGGGAACTGCGGGTCGTGGCCGAACACGTCGAGCTGCCAGGCGGTCTGCGGGTCGCCGCCGAGGATGTCGCGCTGGTAGCCGATGCCGTGGACGATGTTGCGGATGGTCGTCTCGGCGCCGGTGAGGTTGGTGTTGGGCTCGTTGTAGGTGCCGCCGACGAGCTCGACCTGCCCGCGCTCCAGCAGCGTGCGGAGCACCGCGCGCCGCTCCGGGTGCTGGTCGAAGTACGGTTTCAGGTAGTCGACCTCGGCCAGCACGAACTTGTACACCGGGTCCCGCAGGGCCAGGTCGAGGTGGGCGTCGACGAGGGCGAAGCCGTTGCGCTCCCAGAGCGGCCGGGTGGTGGCGTCGGCGCCGAGCAGTTCCCACGGCGAGGTGTAGGCGGCCTGGGTGTTCCACCAGACCGGGTCGTAGTGGAAGTGGGAGACCAGGAACATCGTCCAGCCGGGCTCGGCGACCTCCACGACACCGGCCGCCTCGCTCCCCACCACCCTCACCGTGACGGGAAGTTGCGCGCCGACGGACGCTCCGGTGATCTCCAGGGGGACGTCGACCAGCCCCGTGCCGGTCGCCTCGCCGCGGACGCCCGTCCCGCTGACGGTGATCGGGGCGGCCGGCCCCTCGACCGTCACCCGCAGGATCTGGCGCGGGGCGTCCTCGGGGCCGACGAACAGGTCGGTGCTCTCGACGGCGGTGATGGTGGTGACCGGCACGGGGGGTGGTCCTTTCGGTACGGAGGCCTACGCGGTGACGGAGGCCTACCCGGTACGGAGATGCGGTGCGGACGCCTACTGGCCCCAGGCCTCGAACTCGTAGATCCGGGCGGCCGGATCGCCGCTCTGGGTGGGCTTGGTGACGACCAGCCGGACGTAGCGGGCGGTGGTGTCCACCGGATGGGTGGTGGTGCCCGCGGTGTTGCCGGTCACGGTGGCGACGGTCGTCCACGGGTCGGTGCTCTTCACGCGGGTCTGGAGGGAGAAGTCCCGGGTGTTGTACGCGGCGCTCTCCCCGCCCGCCTGGGCGTGCCGGACCACGAACCTGTTCAGCTTCTTCGCCGAACCGAGGTCCACCTCCAGCCACTTGGCGGCCGTCAGCGTGCACCACTTGTCGCTCGTGCCGCCGTTGACGCTGCCGTTGACGGCCTTGGCCGGGCCCTCGTTGGCGTTGCACTGGCCGGAGGCGGTGGCGGGGCGGTTGAGCGCGAGGTCGGTCGAGCCGGTCGGCGGGGTGGCGTTCCAGCCCACGGTGGTCGAGGCGACGGCCGAGTGCCCGTAGGTGGTGGACACCGCCTCCACGTCCAGCGTGGTGGCGGCCTCGGTGCCGGCCCGGTCCAACCGCCCGACGTAGTAGGCATCGTTGGGGGTGGCCCCCAGGAAGGTCCGGCTGCCGTCCGGGTTGCGCCGGTACACCTCGTAGTGGTGGACATTGCCGCCGGGGGCCGCCGTCCAGGACAGTCGCAGCGACTGGCTCGCGCCGGCCGTCACGTCGCTCGCGCCGAGCACGGTCAGCCCGCTCGGCGCGGCCGGGCTCTCCACCGTGCCGTCGTAGAGGGCGACTTGGCCGACCCGCAGGTCGTAGGCCGGGTCGTTGCCGGTGACCTGGAGGGCGAGCTGGGCGATGGTGCGGCCGGCGTACCGGGAGAGGTCGAGGGTGTGCCGCTCCCAGCCCGTCCCGGTGTTGCTCCCGACGTCCACGGTGGTGAAGCTGCCCGGGGCGTCGGTGAAGGAGACGGCGGCCTTGAGCCTGGTCGGGCCGGCGGCCGGGGTCTTGACCACCAGGTCGAGCTTGGTGTTCGCGGCGACCGGCAGCCGGGTCTGGTAGAGCCGGACGGTGTTGGTGGCGTCCAGGGTGCCGGTCAGCCGCAGCGAGGAGCCGCCCTGGTAGGCGTCGGTGAAGTCGACGGACGGGCTGAGCCTGCTGCCGGTGGAGTCGACCACCCAGCGGTAGGTCGGCGGGACGTCCTGCAGCGAGAGGTTGTTCCACCCGCCGGTGGCGACCCGGGTGCCGGCCGCGTTGTAGAAGTCGCCCTGGCCGGTGTCGAAGTTGGTGACGAAGGGCTTGGCGGTGATCGGCGAGGACTCGGCGACGTAGCCCGCCAGGCCGGGCCACCCGGACGAGAGGTCGACCTTGGACGGGTCGTTGTTGGCGCCGACCCAGTAGCGGGCGTCCTTGGCGTAGAAGTCGGCCCGGTCGGTGGCGGACTTCCAGGTCCACTCGGGGCGGTAGAGGCCGAGCGAGGTGGTGTGCGGCTGCCCGGACGGGAAGAGGGTGTTCCAGTCGACGGAGGTGTTGTAGCCGTTCGCCTCGGTGTCGATGCCGGAGTACAACTCGTACTCGCTGCGGCCGAGTTGCCGGGCCAGGGTGCGGGAGGAGTCCAGTCCGTCCTGGCTCCAGCCGAAGTTGAGGAACATCGAGTCCGAGGTTCTCTTCGAACCGTCTTGCAGGAACGGTGAGTTGGCGGAGGTGAGGGCGTTCTGCCAGTCGACCGCACCGGAGGTGGTCATCGCGTCGTACCACATGAAGTCGGTACCGCTCTGCGCCTTGGTGTACTGCATCAGGTTGCGCACCTCGCCGGCCAGGCCCGAATCCCCGCCGCCGGTCTCCTGGTTGATGAACCAGCCGTCGAAGCCGTAGTACTGGGCGGCCTGGGCGAGCTTGTCGGCGACGGGGTAGCGGTTGCCGGACTTCTGGACGAAGTCGCGCACCCACTGGAGCTGGCCGCCGTACGCGGCGGGCGGGAAGAAGACGGTGCCGTAGACCTTGACGCCGTTGCGGTGGGCGGCGTCGATCACCGTCGGGTTGGGCGCGAGGATCAGGCCTTCCCCGGCCGAGCCGCCCCAGAACACCAGCTTGTCGACGTACTGCCAGTAGCCGAAGGCGTAGTAGTTGGGGTCGGCGGAGCCCTGGGAGGGGTTGTTGGAGGTGGGGCCGAAGGAGACCAGTGAGGCGATCTTCCCTTCGCCGGCGCGGGCGTTGGGGTTGGCGGCCAGGGCAGGGTCGCTGGTGCGGGGCTGGAGCGGGACGCGGGAGCGGTTGAACCGGGCGTCCGGGTCGGTGGCCGGATCCCAGCTGAGGATCGTGCTGGGGTACCAGTAGGAGGCGTACGGCTGGCTGCCCGGGCCGGCGGGTGCCGTGGGCAGCGGCGCGGCAGCCGTGGGCGGCGGCGCGGCGGCCGTCACGGGTGCGGCCCAGGCGGAGGGCGTGGCGGTGAGTGCGGCCGTCGCGAGGACTGCGCTGAGCAGCAGGGGTAGGCGTCGTGACATGCGGGGGCTCCGATCGGGCGGAGGGGTGGGGGCGGGCCCGCCGTCGCGGACGGGGGCCGGCCGCATGCGGGCGTGCCGGTGCTGAACCGAGGGGAGCCGGAGGCCACAGGAACGGGCAGCAGGAGCGGACCCTCTCGGCGCAGCGAGGCTAAACCGGTTCAGAACGGGTGTCAACGACCCGGACAACAACCACCCGACGGAGTCAGGAACCGGCACCCGGAGGAGTCAGGGCCCGGCGCCCGGAGGAGTCAGGGCCCGGCACCGAGGGAGTCAGGAACCGCTGCCCGGCGGGGAGGTGGACTCCCGCACCGTCAGCCGGGGCGTCGGCATCTGGAGGTCGCGGTCGGGCCCGGCGCCGTCCAGGGCCTCCAGCAGGCTGCGCGCGACCTGCTCGCCGAGCGCGAAGGTGTCCCGGCTGAGCGCGGTCAGCGGCGGGTGGACGATCCGGGCGAGCACCGAGTCGTCGAAGGAGACGATGGACAGCTCCCCGGGCACCGAGACGCCCATCTCCCCCGCCACGCCCAGCCCGGCGACGGCCATCACGTCGCTGTCGTAGACGATCGCGGTGGGCCGCCCGGGCCGGGAGAGCAGGGTGCGGGTGGCCGCCGCGCCCTCGGCGTCGCTGAAGTCGGTGGGCACCGACAGCGCCTCCTCCAGTCCGAGCCGGCGCGAGGCGTCGCGCAGCGCGCGGATCCGGCGCTGGGTGTGCTGGAAGTGCGGCAGCCCGGCGAGGTGGGCGATCCGGCGGTGCCCGATGGCGGCCAGGTAGTCGACGATGGAGAGCATCGCCTCCCGGTCGTCGGCCCAGATCCGCAGCTGGTTGCCGCCCTTGCCGGGCCCGCCCAGGACGACGGCGGGCAGCCCGAGTTCGTCCAGGACGGGCAGCCGCGGGTCCTTGACCTGGAGGTCCACCACGATGAACCCGTCCACCCGGTGCTCGGAGGCCCAGCGCCGGTAGACCCCGATCTCGGCGGCGGTGTCCTCGACCACCATCAGGTGCAGGGCGACCGAGCTGGCCGAGAGCACGGCCTGGAGGCCGGAGAGCAGTTGGCTGAAGAACGGCTCGACGCCGATGGTGCGGGCCGGGCGGGCGATCACCAGGCCGACGGCGTCGGAGCGGGCGCCGCCGAGGGCGCGGGCGGCGCTGTGCGGGCGCCAGTTCATCTCCTCGGCGACCCGCAGGATCCGGTTCCTGGTCGCCTCGCTGACACCGGGGCGGCCGTTGAGCGCGAAGGAGACCGCGCCCTTGGAGACGCCGGCCTGGCGCGCGATGTCGGCGATCGTCGGTCTGCCCACAGGATCCGACTCCTCTCTTGACAGTCAAGTTTAGGCGGGAGCATAGTCCCTGCCAGAGCTAGACCGGTTTAGTTAAGCAGGTTCTGACACACCACCACCCATCCCAGAACCCCAGGACCACCGGGAGACCCTCATGCGAAGAATCTGGGCGGCACTGACCACCACGGCCCTCACCGCGGCGGCCCTCACCGGCTGCGGACTCGGCTCCGGAGACACCAAGAGCAGCGACAACGTGGCGAGTGCGGCCGCCACCGGTGAGGTCAAGGGCAAGGTCTCGATCCAGACCTGGGCGCTCAAGCCGAAGTTCACCGACTACATGCAGGGCGTGATCGACGGCTTCAAGAAGAAGTACCCCGGCGTCGAGGTCGACTGGCTGGACCAGCCCGGCGAGGGCTACTCCGACAAGGTGCTCAGCCAGGCCGCCTCCGGCACCCTGCCCGACGTGGTCAACCTCCCGCCGGACTTCGCCTTCCCGCTGGCCAAGAAGGACGTCCTGCTGGACGTCGCCAAGGCCGACCCGAAGCTCGCGGACGAGTACGTGGCCGGCGGCGTGGGCGCCTACCGCTACCGCGGCTACCAGGGCACCTTCGGCTACCCCTGGTACCTCAACACCGATGTGAACTACTGGAGTTCCGACCTCCTGACGAAGGACGGGCTGGACCCGAAGAAGCCCCCGACCACCCTGGACGAGCTGATCGCCCAGGCCCGGGTGATGAAGGAGAAGTCCGGCGGCCAGGCCTACCTGATGAGCCGCAAGCCCGGCCTCGGCGACCTCTACAACATCGGCGTCAAGATCATGGCCGACGACGGCAAGTCCTTCACCTTCAACACCCCGGAGGCCGCCGCACTGCTCGACAAGTACCGCGACGCCTTCAAGGAGGGCCTGATGCCGAACGGGGTGCTCACCGACACCTACGCCGGCAACTCCAAGCTGTTCAGCGCCGGGACCGCGGCCTGGACCACCGGCGGCGGCAACTTCATCACCAGCCTCGCTACCGACAACCCCACCCTGGCGCCGAAGGTCGTCCCGTCCCCCGCGATGGGCACCCCGCCGCTGTACGTCCAGGGCCTGTCCATCCCGAAGAACACCAAGAACCCGGCCGCCGCGGTCGCCCTGGCCCGCTGGGTCACCAGCCCGGAGAACCAGGCCGCCTTCGCCCACCTGACCAGCGTCTTCCCGTCCACCAAGGCCTCCGCGAGCGACCCGTTCTTCAGCAAGAGCGACGGCACCAACGCGGGCGACGCCAAGGTGATCGCCTTCACCTCGCTCGCCAAGGCCGAGCTGATCCAGCCGGTCGAGGTGGACGACGCGATGGGCACCGTCGTCAAGCAGCAGTTCGCCCTCGCCATCAGCGGCCAGAGCAGCTCCCAGCAGGCCCTGGACACCGCCGTGGAGCAGTGCAACAAGCTGCTCAAGGGCTGATCCCCCGCAGCCGCGGCCTCACCGTCCCGACGTCCCGACGAACCGCAGTCCCGTACCCCCTACCGGCGAAGCGGCGGGTCCTCCCCCACACCCGCCGCCCCGGGCCTCGCACACCCCCGGGGCCTGTACCACCCCGGGCCCCGGAAGGCCCAGCCCCAGGAAGGCATCCGCATGACCCACCGGCGCTGGTTCACTCCCTGGCTGCTCGCCGGCCCCGCGATACTCTGGCTGGCCGTCTTCAACCTCTGGCCGGCCGTCAACACGGTGATCCTCTCCTTCACCAACGCCAAGCCCATCGGCGGCGGCCGGTTCACCGGCCTGGAGAACTACGGCCGACTGCTGGACGACGCCCAGCTCGCCGACGCCCTGCTCAACAGCATCGTGTTCATGGTGGTCTGCCTCCCCCTGCTGACCGTCCTGCCACTGCTGCTCGCCCTGCTGGTGCAGCGCCGGATCCCCGGGATCACCTTCTTCCGCACCGCCTTCTACACCCCGGTGATCGCCTCCGCCGTCGTGGTGGCACTGATCTGGGGCTGGGTGCTGGACGACCGGGGCCTGGTCAACGGCCTGCTCCAGGAGGGCGGCCTGGCCGACTCCCCGGTCCCCTTCCTCACCGACCGCTGGCTGCTGCTGTTCAGCGCGATCGCCCTGACCGTCTGGAAGGGGCTCGGCTACTACATGGTGATCTACCTCTCCGCCCTCGCCAACGTCCCGCACGAGCTGCACGAGGCGGCGGCCGTGGACGGCGCGAGCCCGCTGCGCCGCTTCTGGCACATCACCCTGCCGGGGGTGCGCCCGACCATGGTGCTCATCTCCGCGCTCATCTCGGTGAGTTCGCTGCGCGTCTTCTCCGAGTTGTACGTGCTCTCCAACGGACTGGGCGGCCCCGGCGGCCGTGACATGTCGGTGGTGATGCTGATCCAGATGTACAGCCGCGGCTTCAACGGCCACCTGGGCTACGCCTCCGCGCTCAGCCTGCTGCTGTTCGTCGTCACCCTCGGCCCGATGCTGTTCCTGCTGCGGCTGAACCGGAAGGCGGCCTGAACCCGTGACCACCGCGACCACCGACCCCCGCCGCAAGCCCGACCCGAGCGCCGAGGGGGGCAGGAGGACCAAGGGGGCCAAGGGCGGCGCCCGCGGCTTCAACACCCCCTCCCGCGCCCGGACCGCCTCCCGTTACCTGCTCCTGCTGCTCGTCCTGCTGCTGGTGATCGGCCCCTTCCTCTGGCAGCTGTCCACCGCCCTCAAGGGCCCCACCGAGGACGTCTACACCCGCACCCCGAGCTTCCTGCCCGACCAGCCCACCCTGGGCAACTTCGGCAAGGTCGCCGACACCATCCCGGTGTGGACGTACGCCCTCAACTCGCTGACCGTCGCGGCCGTCTGCATCGCCGGCAACGTGGTCGGCTGCACCCTGGCCGGCTACGCCCTGGCCCGACTGCGCTTCCGCGGCGCCCGGCTGCTCCTCGGCCTCTTCCTGGCCACCCTGGTGCTGCCCGGCGAGGTCACCATCGTCTCCCAGTACGTGCTGGTGCGCGGCCTCGGCCTGGCCGACAGCCTGGCCGGGGTGGCCCTGCCCGGGGCGATCGCGATGCTCAACGTGCTGCTGATGCGCACCGCCTTCGCCGCCGTACCGGCCGAGCTCGACCAGGCGGCGCTGGTGGACGGCGCCAACGTCTGGCAGCGGCTGTGGTACATCGGCCTGCCGAACGTGCGCGGCATGCTCAGCGTGATCGTCATCTTCACCTTCATCGGTGCCTGGGACGACTTCCTCTGGCCGCTGATCGTGCTCAACGACCCGCAGAAGTACACCCTGACCGTCGGGCTCCAGTACCTCAACGGCACCTTCTCCGCCAATCCCCGGCTGATCGCGGCCGGCACCATGATCGCGTTCCTGCCGATCGTCGTGGTGTTCGCCGTCTGCCAGCGCTTCTTCTTCCAGGGCGTCGAGGAGGGAGCCGTCAAGGGCTGAGCCCCCGAGGACGAGAACACCGTCCGTACGCCCCGACCCAGTTGAGGTAGCCCACCCGTGACCACCGTTACCACCGATTCCGCCGCTTCCACCGCTTCCACCACTCCGAAGGCCCCGCGCTTCGGCGTCAACTACACCCCCAGCAAGGGCTGGTTCCACCACTGGCTCGACTTCGACCTGGACGCCGTACGCGCCGACTTCGACTCCGTCGCCGCCCTCGGCCTGGACCACGTCCGGGTCTTCCCGCTCTGGCCGCTGTTCCAGCCCAACCGCACCCTGATCCGCCCGCGCGCCGTCGAACAGCTGACCGCACTCGTGGACGCGGCCGGCGAACGCGGCCTGGACGTCGCGGTGGACGGCCTCCAGGGCCACCTGTCCAGCTTCGACTTCCTGCCCGCCTGGACGCAGACCTGGCACCGCCGCAACCTGTTCACCGACCCCGGGGTCCTGGACGGCCAGGCCGCCTACCTGCGCACCCTCGCCGGGGCCCTGCGCGAACGCCCGAACTTCCTCGGGATGACGCTCGGCAACGAGATCAACCAGTTCTCCGGCGCCCCGCACCCCGACCCCGACCGCTGCACCCCCGCCGAGGCGGAGGCCTGGCTGCGCCGGATGCTCACCGCCTGCGAGGACGGCGCGCCCGGGCGGCTGCACCTGCACGCCTCCTACGACGCGGCCTGGTACCTGGACGAACACCCCTTCACACCCTGGCACTCGGCCCGCCTCGGCGGCGCCACCGCCGTGCACTCCTGGGTCTTCAACGGCACCGCCCAGCGCTACGGCGCCCACTCCACCGCCACCGCCCAGCACGCCGCGTACCTGGTCGAGCTGTCCAAGGCCTGGGCGGACGACCCGGCCCGCCCGGTCTGGCTGCAGGAGGTCGGCGCGCCCGCCCCGCACATCACCGCCGCGGACGCGGCCCGGTTCACCGGCGCCACCGTCGAGGCCGTGCTGGACTGCCCGGACCTCTGGGGCGTCACCTGGTGGTGCTCCCACGATGTGGACCGCTCGCTCGCCGACTTCCCCGAACTGGAGTACAGCCTCGGCCTGTTGACCACCGACCGGACGGTCAAACCGGCCGGCGCCCGGCTCGCCGAGGCCGCAGCCGACGCCCGCCGCAGCTGGCAGCCGCCCAAGCCGCGCGGCACCGCCGTGGTGGTCGCCACCGGTGACGAGGTCACCTCCCCGCGCCGCGCGGACTGCGGCCCCGGCGGCCCGGTGTACGAGGCCTTCATGCGCCTCGCCGAGGCCGGCGCCCGCCCGACCACCGTGCTCGCCGAACGCGCCGGGGACGCGGCGCACCTGGCGGCGCGCGGTATCACCGAGGTGGTCCACCCCGCCGACGTAGGTTCTCTGTAGCCGTACCCCGCTGTAGCCGTCCCCCCTTGAAGCCGTCCCCGCTTGAAGCCACCCTCCCCCAGCAACTGCCCTCCCGCACGCAACGGAGCCTGCCGCCATGCACGATGACCGCACCCTCGTCGAGTCCCGCCTCAAGCGCGTCCTGGAGGAGCGCATCCTCCCGGCCGTGTACCCGGAGTCCGTCCCGCTGGAGGTCGGCATCTGGACCGCCCCCGGCGAGCCCGTCCCGGTCGCCGAGGGCCTGGCCGCGCCGCGCACCCCGATCGCCGTCGGCGACGCCTGGGGCGCGCCCTGGGGCACCAGTTGGCTGACGGTGTCCGGCACGGTGCCGCAGGCCTGGGCCGGACGGACGGTCGAGGCGCTGATCGACCTCGGCTTCGACGCCAACATGCCCGGCTTCCAGTGCGAGGGCCTGGTCTACCGCCCGGACGGCAGCCCGGTGAAGGGCCTCAACCCGCGCAACCAGTGGGTGCGGATCGCCGCCCCGGCGGCCGGCGGCGAGCAGGTGCTGCTGCACGTCGAGGCCGCCGCCAACCCGGTGATCCTGGACTACCACCCCTTCCTGCCGACCGAGTTGGGCGACAAGGAGACGGCCGGGGACCGTCCGCAGTACAAGCTCGCCCGGATGGACCTCGCCGTCTTCGACGACACCGTCTGGCAGCTGTCGCTGGACCTGGAGGTGCTCGGCGAGCTGATGGCCGAGCTCCCGGTGGACGGCGCCCGCCGCTGGGAGGTGCTGCGCGCGGTCGAGCGCGCACTGGACGCGATCGACCTCCAGGACGTCAACGGCACGGCCGCCGCGGCCCGTTCGGAGCTGACCGCCGTCCTGGCCGCGCCCGCCGTGCCGTCCGCGCACCGGATCAGCGCGATCGGCCACGCCCACATCGACTCCGCCTGGCTGTGGCCGCTGCGCGAGACGGTGCGCAAGGTGGCCCGGACCACCGCCAACATGACCGCCCTGCTGGAGGACGAGCCGGAGTTCCGCTACACCATGTCCCAGGCGCAGCAGTACGCCTGGATCAAGGAGCACCGCCCGGAAGTGTACGCCCGGGTGCGCAAGGCCGTCGCCGAGGGCCGGTTCGTCCCGGCGGGCGGCATGTGGGTGGAGTCCGACACCAACATGCCGAGCTCGGAGGCGATGGCCCGGCAGTTCGTGCACGGCAAGCGGTTCTTCCTGGAGGAGTTCGGGGTCGAGAACCACGAGGCCTGGCTGCCCGACACCTTCGGCTTCACCGGCGGCCTGCCGCAGATCATCCGCAACGCCGGCTCCAAGTGGCTGCTGACCCAGAAGATCTCCTGGAGCCAGGTGAACAGGTTCCCGCACCACACCTTCCTCTGGGAGGGCATCGACGGGACCCGCATCTTCACCCACTTCCCGCCCGTGGACACCTACAACTGCTCCATGAAGGGCAGCGAGATCGCCCACGCGGCACGGAACTTCAAGGACAAGGGGGTGGCCCGGCACTCGATCGCCCCGACCGGCTGGGGCGACGGCGGCGGCGGGACGACCCGCGAAATGGTCGGCAAGGCCGCCCGGCTGCGGGACCTGGAGGGCTCGGCCACCGTCCGCTGGGAGAACCCCGCCGAGTTCTTCGTCAAGGCCGAGGCCGAGTACCCCGACCCGCCGGTCTGGGTCGGCGAGCTCTACCTGGAGCTGCACCGGGCCACCCTGACCAGCCAGGCGAAGACCAAGCAGGGCAACCGGCGCAGCGAGAACCTGCTGCGCGAGGCCGAACTCTGGTGCTCCACCGCCGCGTTGCGCGCGGGCGCCGAGCAGCCGTACGCGTACCCGTACGAGCAGCTGGACCGGATCTGGAAGACGGTGCTGCTGCACCAGTTCCACGACATCCTGCCCGGCTCCTCGATCGCCTGGGTGCACCGCGAGGCCGAGGCCACCTACGCGGCGCTGGCCCGGGAGCTGGCGGAGCTGATCGACGCGGCCCAGCAGGCACTGGCCGGATCCGCCGACGGCGGGCGGGAGTTGGTGTTCAACTCCGCTCCGCACGCCCGTTCGGCCGTCCCGGCGGGCGGCGCGGCCGTCGCCACCACGGACGCCCCGGCCGCCACCGTCACTGCGCTCGACGGCGGCGGGTTCACGCTGCGCAACGGCCTGCTGGAGGTGGTGGTCGACGCCGACGGCCTGATCGGCTCGGCCGTCGAGCTCGCCACCGGCCGGGAGACCGTCGCCCCCGGCAGCCGGGCCAACCTGCTCCAGCTGCACCCCGACTTCCCCAACATGTGGGACGCCTGGGACGTGGACCAGTTCTACCGCAACACCGTCACCGACCTGACCGGCGTCGACTCCCTCACCGCCACGGCCGCCGACGGCCGGGCCGAGGTCAGGATCGCCCGCTCCTTCGGCTCCTCCACCGTCGTCCAGACCCTCACCCTGCACCCGGGCGAGCAGCGGCTCGACATCGACACCGAGGTCGACTGGCACGAGACCGAGAAGTTCCTCAAGGCCGCCTTCCCGCTGGACGTCCACACCGAGCGGTACGCCGCCGAGACCCAGTTCGGCCACCTCTACCGGCCCACCCACACCAACACCAGCTGGGACGCCGCCAAGTTCGAGGCCTGCAACCACCGCTTCGTCCACCTGGACGAGCCCGGCTGGGGCGTCGCGCTGGTGACCGCCTCCACCTACGGCCACGACGTCACCCGCACCGTGCGCGCCGACGACGGCGGCACCACCACCACGGTCCGCTTCTCGCTGCTGCGCGCCCCGCGCTTCCCCGACCCGAAGACCGACCAGGGGCTGCACCGCTTCCGGCACGCGCTGGTCCCCGGCGCCGCGATCGGCGACGCCGTCCGCGAGGGCTACCGGATCGGCCTGCCCGAGCGGCGGGTCACCGGCACCGCCGAGCGGGTCGCGCCGCTGGTCGAGGTGGACCACGACGCCCTGGTGGTCAGCGCCGTCAAGCTCGCCGACGACCGCAGCGGCGACCTGGTCGTCCGGGTCTACGAGGCCGGCGGCGGCCGCGCCCGGGGCCGGCTCAGCACCTCCTTCCCGCTGGCCGGCGCCGTCCCCTGCGACCTGCTGGAACGGCCCTGGGACGGCACCCGCGGCGAGGTGACGGTCGAGGACGGCGCGGTGCACCTCGCGCTGCGCCCGTTCGAACTCGTCACGCTGCGCCTCACCCCCGCCCGCTGACCG
Organism: Kitasatospora sp. NPDC001309; assembly: GCF_042896295.1. Classification (NCBI taxonomy): domain Bacteria; kingdom Bacillati; phylum Actinomycetota; class Actinomycetes; order Kitasatosporales; family Streptomycetaceae; genus Kitasatospora; species Kitasatospora sp. NPDC001309. The sequence continues at coordinate 17,553 of NZ_JBIAXC010000007.1, forward strand.
ACGTACGGTGAAGGCGCCCCGGCCCGCCCGGCCGGGGCGCCGCCGACCCCTCCTGGAGCCCGCCATGCCGCTCACCCCCCTGTTCGCCGCCGTCGACGTCGGCGGCACCAAGATCGCCGGCGCCCTGGTCGACGGCACCGGCCGGCTGCGGCACCGGCTGCAACTGCCCACCCCCGCCCGGGAGCCGGGCCCGGCCGTGCTCGCCGTCGTGCACAAGGTGCTGGACCAGCTGGCCGGCACCCCCGACTGGGCCGCCGTGACGGCCGTCGGCATCGGCAGCGCCGGCCCGGTCGACCTCGCCGACGGCACCGTCAGCCCGGTCAACATCCCCGGCTGGCGGGGCTTCCCGCTGGTCGCCGAGGTCGCCGCGCACCCGGCGGTGGCCGGACTCCCGGTCCGCCTGGCGGGCGACGGCGTCGCGATGGCCGCCGCCGAGCACTGGCAGGGCGCCGCCCGGGGCGCCGCCAACGCGCTCTGCCTGGTGGTGTCCACCGGCGTCGGCGCCGGACTGGTGCTGGACGGCGCCGTGCGCCCCGGCCCCAGCGGCAACGCCGGACACCTCGGGCACATCACCGTCGACCTGGACGGCGAGCCCTGCCCGTGCGGCTCCCGCGGCTGCCTGGAGGGCCTCGCCAGCGGCACCGCGATCGCCCGCCGGGCCCTCGCCGAGGGCTGGCGCCCGCCCGGCGAGGACGCCACCGCCCGCGCCGTGGCCGCCTCCGCCGCCGCGGGCGACCCGGTCGCGCTGGCCTCCTTCGACCGGGCCGCCCAGGCCCTGGCCGCCGGGATCGCCGCCACCGCCGCCCTGGTCGACCTCCACCGGGTGGTGGTCGGCGGCGGCGTCGCCACCGCCGGGGAGGTGCTGTTCGCCCCGCTCGCCCGCCACCTGGACCGCTACGCCGCCCTGTCCTACGTCCGAGGCCTGGACGTGCGCCGCGCCGAGCTCGGCACCGACGCCGGGCTGATCGGCGCCGCCGCGCTCTGCCGCTGACAGCCCCGGGAGACCCTTGGCATGCCGCCCTACACCCTGCTCGACAACCCGGTCCGCCACTACCCCTGGGGCTCCCCCACCGCCATCCCCGCGCTCACCGGCACCGCCCCCGACGGCACCCCGCAGGCCGAACTGTGGATGGGCGCCCACCCCTCCGCGCCCTCCCGGGCCGGCGGCCGGGCGCTCGACGCACTGATCGCCGCCGACCCGGACGGCCTGCTCGGGCCGGACACCGTACGGCGGTTCGGCCCGGAACTGCCCTTCCTGTTCAAGGTGCTGGCCGCCGACCGGGCGCTCTCCCTGCAAGTCCACCCCACCCGCGCCCAGGCCGAGGCCGGGTACGCCGCCGAAGAGGCCCGGGGCATCCCGCCCACCGCCCCGGAGCGGGTGTACAAGGACCGCTCCCACAAGCCCGAACTGCTGGGCGCCCTCGGTGACTTCGAGGCCCTCTGCGGCTTCCGCCCGGCCGCCGCCACAGCCCGGCTGCTGGACGCCCTCGGCGTGCTCGCCCCCTGGGCGGCCACCCTGCGCGAGCGGCCCGCCGCCGAGGCACTGCCCGCACTGCTGCGCCGGACACTGGCCGCCGACGCTCCCGAACTCACCACCGTGGCCGGGGCGCTGCGCCGCACCGCCGCCTCCGGCGGCCCCCACGCGGACACCTGCGCGGCCTACGCCCGGCTCGCCGAGGAGTACCCCGGCGACCCCGGCCTGCTCGCCGCGCTGCTGCTCAACCACGTCCGGCTCGCCGCCGGCCAGGCGCTCTACCTCGCCGCCGGGGTGCCGCACGCGTACCTCCGGGGCGTGGGCGTCGAGTTGATGGCCAACTCGGACAACGTGCTGCGCGGCGGGCTCACCGGCAAGCACGTCGACGTGGCCGGACTGCTGGCCGTCACCGACTTCCGGGCGGCCGCGCCCGCCGTCCTCGAAGCCCGCCCACTGACCGCCGTCGAGGCCGAATTCCCTTCCCCCGCCGCGGAGTTCCGGCTCTCCCGACTGCACCCGTCGGCCGCCCCCGTCCGGATCGAGTTGCCCACCCCGCAGATCCTGCTCTGCACCGCGGGCAGCGCCCGGCTGCACGCCCCCGGACACCGCGGCCTCGACCTGCCCCGGGGCGCCTCGGCGTACCTGCCCCCGGGCGCCGGCCCGGTCGAGCTGACCGGGCCGGGCGCGGAGCTGTTCCGGGCCACCACCGGCCGCTGGGGCGTGCCCTAGGCGCCCTGACCCGCAGAGTTGTTCACGTGGGGTTGTTCACGCGGGCAGCGGGTGGCCGAAGAGCAGGTCGTAGCCGTCCGGCAGCTGCTCGACCACCCGGTCGACCAGCTCCCCCGGGACGAGCTCGGCCAGGGTGCTCAGCACCGCCCCGATGTCCCACTGCGCGGTCGCGGTCGTGGCGCCGCCGATCCAGCCCACCACGGCCTCGACGAAGCGCTCGGCCGTCAGCGGCTCGGCGGCGGGCCGGGCGTCCCGGAGCAGCGTCGCGTACGTGGCGGGCAGCGCCCCGGCGAGTTCGCCGCGCTCCGAACCCACCAAGTGCTCACCCAGCAGGCAGAGCACGACCCGGACGGCGTGGTCCGCCTCCGCCTCGCCCCGGTACTCGCCGCGCTCCACGACACGGGCGAGGAAGTCCTCCCAGGAGATGGTCATCGCGTCCTCCTTCCGGTCGGCGGGACCGGGCCGGGTCGGCGGCCGATGGTCCAGGGAGGCTGCTGGTCGCAGCCCGTCACCGCCGGGGGACGTACCGGTTCCCGTGCTGCTCAGCGTACTGCGCTCCGGACCGGGCGGACCCGCCGCTGCGGGTGGGGCGGCGGTCCTGAACGGAACCCTGACGCCGTGCCCTTGCGGTGCGGCGGAAGCGGTCCGGGAGGGGCCGGACGGGAGGGGCCGGACCGACGGATCGACGCCGTTGTCGATCACGCCGCCGGCCCGCGCCGTCACCGGCACGGGAGCCCACGGTCGCCGGGCGGCTCAGCAGGCGGTTCGGCGGGCGGTTCAGCCCGCCGAGGTACGACACCGCCGACGCGGACCGCGCGGCGAGCCCACCCCGCCACCCAGCCGGGCCGGCGCCCAGCGCACCGGGTCCGACTCCGAGGCCGGGACCGGCGCCTGCACCGACGCCTGCGCCCGGGCCGCCGCAGCGGCACCAGCGGCAGCGGCAGCGGGAAGGCCGCCCGCCCGGCGGTCGCCACGCGCCGTGTCCGGCGCCGGGCCGGCCGCCGAGACCGACATAAACGCCGCCAGAAAGCGCCGCTCGTTCTGGCTGAGTTTGCGCGAACGCCCGGATTCCGGGTCCCGTGCGACCACCACGGTCCGCGCCCGCATAAACGTGAGCGGTTCCCGGCAGACATTCACCTCGACGTGCGCGGAACTCCGCCCGAGGTGTTCCACCGTCAGCCGCACCGACAAAGGCTCGGGGCGGTGGTGCAACTGTTCCAGGTAATCGATCTCGTGCCGGGCGATAATGAATCCGGACGGGAACAGCGATTGCCGGACGGCGGTCGCGTGGTGGCGGAACAGGTCGTAAATCCCCTCCTGGACGTAGCCGACCAGCCGGGCGTTGTTGATGTGCCCGTTCTCGTCGACGTCGCTCCACCGGGTGGGGCAGGACAGCACGTGCACGCCCGGACGCAGGGCGCTCACTGCTCCGTCAGCCCGGCGCCGGCGACGGTGGGGAGCAGCGCCCGCTGCAACCTGGCGTAGTAGCCGGACTGTTCGGCCGCCATCCGGGCCGCGGTCCAGCCCTCCTCGGCCGCCTCCGCGGCGGCCTGCACGACCAGGCTGTCGAGCACCGTGTCGACCGACCGGCAGAGTGCGGCGACCGCCGCGAGCCGTTCGGTCACGTCCGCCGTTCCGGCCGCATTCCGGGCCGGAAATGCCGCCAGCGAGTCGACCGCGAGCTGCAGATCGTCGATGACGTCCGACCGGCTTTCCTCCGGGGAATTCCGCATGCTTTTCTCCAGGACCAATTCGGGCCGTTACGGCCCGGTAGCTGACGTTCGAATACACCCGATCGGTGTCGGCCCCCCGACGGCTTCGACGCTATCCCAGTCGGCGCAGGTCCGCAGATGGTTTTCGGACGCTGAGGGGAAACTGACTTCCATTGGAGTAGTTTGCCGGGGTACACAATATGCCCCATCAGCCGAACGCGGTAAGCAGAACGGGTGGTATCGCCGACCCGCCGACCAAGATCGACTACCGTGCGTCACGGATCTGCTACCAGCCGCCCCACCAGCGCGCCTTGTACAGCTGCGTGCCGGTCAACTTCCACGTCCCCTCCGGGCGGTGCAGGCGGATCACCGAGGTGCACCAGTCGCAGGCCGGGGAGTGGTCCGGCACCACCGTGAGCAGCCGCCCGGTGCCGGGCTCGTCACCGATGCTCTTGACGTCCCGCTCCTCGGCCGGATCTGCGGAACGGGCGGGATCGGCGGGATCGGCCAGATGGACGGCGGTGAACCCGTCGGCGGCGGGGTCGTACTGCCAGAGGCCGTTCAGGGTGCTCACCCAGAACCGGCCCGGCGAGCCCAGGACGGGCGCGAGGTCATGACCGCCCTGGTCGGGCAGCGGGGCACTGCGGACGGCGGTCAGGGCGGGCGCGTCCGGGTCTCCGCCGACCCGCAGCCCGGTCAGCTCACCGTCGCCGAGCACCCAGAGCAGGCCGGTCCGCTCGTCCCAGTGCACCCCGTGCGCGCCGGGGAGCCGGAACGTCGCATGGGCGGTGGCCCGGGAGCCCTGCGAGGCGGCGTACAGCCGTACCCACCCGCCGGCACTCGCGGCGACCGCGACGTTGCCGTCCGGGAGCAGCTCGATGCTGTGCGGATTGACGTCCCCGCCGAGGTCCGCCGCCCAGCGGCTGGCGCCGGTGGCGGTGTCGACGACGGCGGCGAGCCCGCCGGAGGCCGTGGTCAGCAGGTAGTGCCGGCCGTCCAGGGTCCGGCCCTTCGCCTCGTCCGGGTCGATCCAGCTCTGCTCGGGGTCCAGGTCGCCGAGGTCGGACGCCCGGTCGGCCGCCCAGGACCACACCACGGGCGGACGGTCGACGCCCTGGTACCCCGTCAGCTCCTCGACCCCCCGCAGCACGAGGACGCGGCGGGACGCCTGGTCCACGGCGACCACCTCCCCGTCCTGCGCGGTGTCCGGTGCGGCGGACGCGGCGCGGGTGACGGACGCGCCATGGGCAACGGACGCGGCACGGGCGGCATACGCGCGGCCCGCGGGCACGCAGAGCAGCAGGGCGAGGCACAGGGCCGGCAGGGTTCTCCTCAGCACGCCCCAACGGTGCGCGGCGCACGGCGCGGCACCCGGCAGACCAGCCGCGCGCCTCGGCCGAACGGCCCGTCAGATTCGCCCGGAGACCAGGTCCGCGACCCGGGCGATCGGCGAGGTGGTGGCCCGTCCGGCCGCCTCCTGCCGGTCGGCGGCGTGGTACGCGGCGTACATCGCCTGCACCCCCAGCCAGCGCAGCGGCTCCGGCTCCCAGCGCCGCACGGTGTGCCCCACCCAGGGCAGCGCGGTGAGTTCGGTGTCCCGCCCCAGCACCAGGTCGCGCAGGGTGCGGCCGGCCAGGTTGGTGGTGGTCACCCCACTGCCGACGTACCCGCCCGCCCAGCCGAGCCCGCTCGCCCGGTCCAGCTCCACCGTCGCGCACCAGTCCCGGGGGACGCCCAGCACCCCGGCCCAGGCGTGGTCGATCCGGGCGTGCGCGGCGGCGGGGAAGAACTCGTTCAGGATCCGGCGCAGCTGGCGCACCGTCTCCACCTGGGTACTGCCGTCCGAGTCCGTCCGCGAGCCGAAGCGGTACGGCACGCCCCGCCCGCCGAGGGCGATCCGGTCGTCGGCGGTCCGCTGGGCGTACATGTAGGCGTGCGCGAAGTCCCCGAGCACCTCCCGGCCCTGCCAGCCGGCCTCCGCCCAGAACTCCGCGGGCAGCGGCTCGGTGGCCACCATCGCCGAGTTCATCGGCAGCCAGGTCCGCCGCTCGCCGCGCAGCCCGGCGGTGAACCCCTCGGTGGCGCGCAGCACGCGATCGGCGGTGACGGTGCCGTACGGCGTCACGGCGCGCGGACGGCGGCCGTCGCCGGCGGGGACGATCCCGGTGACGGGCGTGCCCTCGTACACCTCGACCCCCAACTCCCGTACCACCCGCGCCAGGCCGCGCACAAGCTTCGCCGGCTGGATCCGGGCCCCGTACGGGGACCACGCCCCGCCGAGGATGCCCGCGGCATTGACGCGCCCGCCGGCCTCCTTCGCGGAGAGCTCCTCCACCCGGCCCTCTCCGTAGCCCCGCTCGGTTTCGACGAAGGCCTTCAACCGCTCCAACTGCGGCCCGCTCCGGGCCACTTCGAGCACCCCGCCCCGGACGACGTCCGCCTCGATCCCCTCCGCGGCCGCGGTCTCCACGACCTCGCCGACCGCTGCGTCCATCACCCGCTGCATCGCCGCCGCCCGGCCCCGGCCGTACGTCCTGGCGAAGGCCCCGCGGCCGGCGAAGCCGTTGTACAGCCACCCGCCGTTGCGCCCCGAGGCGCCGTAGCCGCAGAATCGGCGCTCCAACAGGGCTACCCGCAGGCCGGGTTCGGCCTTCTTCACGTAGTAGGCCGTCCACAGTCCGGTGTACCCGCCGCCGACGACACAGACGTCCACGTCCCGGTCTCCCGGCAGGGCAGGGCCCGGCTGCGGAACCCCCTCCGCCGCGTACCAGAACGACACCTCGCCGTTGACCGCTGCCACCGGAACCTCCCACACCGTCGCCGACCTGCCCGGACGCTACTCCGGGCCGCTCACGGGGCAACACCCGCACACTGCCAGGATCGGGCCGCCGGACCAGCCACCCTGTCAGTCACCCAGCAGGTCCAGCGCCCGGGTCCAGCTGTACGACCCGGGCGTGAACTCCGCGATCCGCACGCCCATCCGCCGCAGCCGCTCCAGGCTCCCCCCGTACGCCGGGTGCGCCGCCTGGGCCGCGCTCAGACAGGGCTGGACGGCGACGGGGATGCCCCAGCCGTAGGACTCGCAGAGGATGCCCAGCGCGAGGGTGTCCGAGATCCCGGCGCTCCACTTGTTGATCGTGTTGAAGGTGGCCGGCGAGACCACCAGCGCGTCCGGGTCGGGCAGCGGACGGGGATCCCCGGGCTTCCGCCAGGCGGACCGGATCGGGAAACCCGTCTGCTCCTCAAGCCCTTCCACGTCGATGAACCCCATCGCCAACGGAGTCGCCACCACCCCGACGGACCACCCCCGCCCCTGCGCGGCGGAGACCAACTCCGGCACGCCATTGGCCACTCCGGCCGCACACACCACCACATAGAGCATCGGCATCGCCCGCACGCCCCTCTCTTCTCTGCCTAACAGCCAACCACCAGATCCGCATGCACGATCTTCCCCCACACCTCCACGGAGGCCCCCCAACGCCCGCCCGTCAGATGGTGGACCAACGCCAGCCCCCGGTGCCCCTCCTCGTCCTCCCCTGCCACCATCAACACGGGCAGGATGCGCGACCCGTCCCGCACCGCCACGCGCACGGTTCGATCGGTGACCCGGCGAACAGTGACGGCCATCCGCGCCAGGCACCCCGTCTTCACCGCATTGGTCACGAGTTCACTGACGACCACCTCCGCAGCATCGATGAGCTCCGGCAACCCCCACTCCACCAGCTTCCCCCGCACCATGCGACGCGCTTCCCCCACTGACTCCCCCCGGTACGGCAACAGGGCCGTGGCCGGACGCACGGCCCGACCACGGTCGACCACTCCAGCGCGCTGGTTCATCACGGGTCACTCCTCAGTGAGGTCAGGGCCACCCTGCTCTCGCAGCACCGCCCGGCCGATCGCCGCTCCTTCCAGGGACACGACCCGGAACCGGAGCACTCACCGACCCAACCCGCCGAGAGGCTGCCGGGAGGACTCCGACCCTGTGACTCCGAGTCGGAGTCACCGCACTCTCCGTAGCCGTAGTATTGGCTCAGCCTTCAGGGGAGCGAGCGGTGGAGCGTCAACCAGACCCGAGCGAAGTCGTCGCGGGGCTCATCGACAACGAGCGCTTCCGGTCGGCCTGCACGGCCCGTGACATGGGTGCGGTGTTCCGCCTCCTGAACTCCCGTGGCATCAGCACACGTCGCCTGGCCACCGCCGCGGACATCACCCAAGGCCGCCTCTACGACTACATGAACGGCAAGACCCGGGTCGAGAAGCTCTCCCTGTTCGAGCAGATCGCCGACGCGTTCCGGATCCCTGGGCAGCTCCTGGGTCTCGCCCAACGGTCATGGGAGCCCGGCGCCGTGTCCTCGCCCCCGGCTCCGGTCGCACCGGAGCCGGGGGCCGACGACGATCTCACCGCCGTCGAGGCCTTCCGGGCCGCCGACCGGCAGAGCGGTGGCGGACGGCTCTACACGGCGGTCGTCCGCCACCTGTCCGTGAACGTGGCTCCACGGCTGGTCGACATCGACAGCAACCCCCACGTCTTCGCCGCCGCCTCCGCCCTCACCGAGATGGCCGGTTGGATGGCCCACGACTCGGGCCGCGACGGCACCGCCGCACGCCACTTCACCCGTGCCTTCGCACTCGCCCAGGCCGCCGACGACCCCCTGCTGGCCGCCAACATCGCCGCCAGCACGAGCCATCTGGCGCTCCACAGCGGCGATCCGGTCCGCGCCTCGCACTGGGCGTCGGTCGGCATCGACCTCGCTCGGCGAGGCCCCCACCTACCCGGCCTCACCTCCCGGTTGCACACCATGCTCGCCAGGTCGCTCGCGGCCTCCGACCAGTTCGGCTCCGCCGTCCGCTCACTCGATCGCGCGGGCGCCGCACTCGCCGACCGGGCGGAGATCGCACATCCCTGGCTGAGCCCGTTCGACCAGGCCACCTTGGCGAGTGAATCCGCGCTGATCCACGCCGACCTCGGACGGCACTCCGAGGCGCTTCGACACGGCGAACGGGCAGTTGCCCTCCGCACCGAGGGCCGGGCGCGCTCGCTCGCGTTCAGCCGGATCGCCCTGGCCCTCGCCTACGCTCAGCACGGCGATCTGGACGCCTCGGTCACCGTCGGCAGCGAACTCCTCACCACCAGCCCGACCCTCGGCTCCGTGCGCGTGGTCGACCAACTCGACGGCCTGGCCGCGTTCCTCCGGAACCACCGCGGCTACGGCCCGGTGCGGGAATTCCTGGCACGATTCGACGAAGCGAGCAGAATCAGACTCCTCCTGCTCGCCGACATCATCCCGTCGCCCCGGAGAGGTCCATCATGAGGCCGACCACCACCGACACCGAGGCCTGGCACGCCCACCTCGCCGAGGGCAACGCGCGACAGGCGCGCAAGCGCGTCTCGGCGGACGTCATCCTGCGCGACGACGTCGGCCGGATCCTCACCGTCAACCCGACCTACAAGCCGGCCTGGGACCTGCCCGGTGGCATGGCGGAGGCCAACGAGCCGCCCGACCGTGCAGCCGTCCGGGAACTGCGGGAGGAACTCGGCCTGAACATCACCGTCCACCGCCTCCTCGTCGTCGACTGGGTCGCCCCGCACGGCCCCTGGGACGATCAACTCGCCTTCGTCTTCGACGCCGGCGTCCTCGCTCCCGCCCTCGCCGCCGCCGTGCGCCCGCACGACGACGAACTCTCCGAGGCCATCTTCCTCCCCGCCGCCGAGGCCGCCGCCAGGCTCCGCCCCCGTCAACGCCGCCGGTTCCAGGCCGCCCTGCACTCGCTCGCCGACGGCCGAACCCGGTACCTGCACAACGGGATTGATCCCACCACCGAGAAGGAATCCCCCATGACCGAGGACGGCCGGATCTTCCGCGAGGCCTGGATCGCCGGGGTGCGCAAGCACTTCCCCGGCGATCCCAAGCCCGGCTACGTCTCCCCCTGGGAGGAGACGCCCGACTGGGAACGGGCTGCCGCAGCCGCCGTGTTCGGCCAGGTCCGCGATTTCATCACCGTCAGCGGCGGGAGCACCTCGAAGCTCACCCGCGAGCAGAAGGGCCGCTTCGTCGCCCTCTGCTGGATCGCCCAGATCCACCACCACATCGCCGCCCCCAAACCCGCCTACACCGCCGACTGGGACGACCTCCCCAAGTGGCAGCAGGAGACCGACGCCGACATCTTCGAGGCCGTCGAACGCCACCTCTGACCCTCCCGCCCGCGCCTGCGAGTCCGCAGGCGCGGGCGCGGGCGCGGGCGCAGACCCGCGCCGCGTCGCCGGAGTGGTCGCGCGGCCGCCGCGCGAGAAGCGGTCGCCGCGAAGTCGGTCATGGCCGCCCTGACGGACGGTACCTAGCACCACCATCAACTCGGATAGGAGCGCTACTGCCTCCGGCGCGCGCGAACGACATGCTGATGCCGTGCCCGAGGAACGGGCACGGGAGGGAGTCAGGTGTCATGGCGAGCATGCAGCCGACCGGCGTTCATTCGCTCCGTCCGGTCGGCGGGGACGCCGGTTCGGACGCCGGTGCCCGGCGGATCCTTCCGAAGGCCGCGGCCGCTTCGGCGCTCCCCCTGCTGCTTCGCCGGGGGGCCACGGTCCTCACCGCGCTCGGGCTGGCGATGATTCCCTGGCTGGTCTTCCTGCACACCGGGCTGCCGGCCACCGCTCGGGCCTCGCACTGGGCCTGGACGTGGACGGGTCTGGACGGCCTTGAGGCGCTCGGCCTGCTCTCCACCGGACTGCTCCTCAGGCGCGGCGACCGCCGGGCCTGCCTGGCCTCCGCCGCGACCTCGGCCCTGCTGCTGGTCGACGCCTGGTTCGACACCATGACGGCCGCCCCGGGTTCGGACTTCACGCAGGCGGCGCTCATGGCGGCCTTCGCCGAGGTGCCGCTGGCGCTGGCCTGCGCGGTTCTCGCGACCCGGACCTTCCCTCGGCCGGGCCGCTGAGCGGAACAGCTCGTGACGTGATCGGCGCGCCTGCGGTCCGGTCCGGTCCGCAGCGCCGGCGCCGGCGCAAGTCGAGTGCACACAAACACACCTGACCAACCATCAGAACTGCTCTCGATGGCCCTAGTCGGACATTTATGGAGGAATGATGAGGAATTCACGAGCATTGATCGGCGCGGGCGCTGCCGCCGCCGTCGCCACCTGGTGGTTCACCGACTCCGCGCCGTACCCGTACTCCCAGCACTGGCTGCTCGACCTGCCACTGCCGTTCCTGACCTTGAAGCGTCTGGACCACGTGCTGCAGGCCCGGGAGGGCGAGAGGATCCTGGAGATCGGCCCCGGAACCGGCCTGCAGTCGCTGCACGTCGCACCGCAGCTGGGCCCGGACGGGCAGCTGGACATCGTGGACATCCAGCAGGAGATGCTCGACCACGTGGGCCGCCGGGCCAAGGAGCAGGGTGTCGGCACCATCGTGCCGACCTGCGCCGACGCACATGAACTTCCTTTTGCGGACGGCTCGTTCGATGCGGCCTACCTGGTGACGGCGCTGGGCGAGATCCCGGATCCGGCGCGCACGCTGGCCGAGCTGCGCCGGACGTTGAAGCCGTTCGGGCGGCTGGTGGTCGGCGAGTTCTTCGACCGGCACCAGATCCGGCCGTCCTCGCTGATCAGCCTGGCGGAGGGAGCCGGGCTGCGGGTCGCCCGGCTGTACGGTCCGCCGTTCGCGTACTACGCGGTGCTGCGCCCGATCCACGCCTGACGCCACCGTGCGCACGGCCGCGCGGGTGCCCGAGGACCACGACGGGACTGGACGCGCACAAGCGGGCCCGCCCCCGCCCCCGGGGCTCAGTCCCTGGACGCGCCCAGGAAGCGCAGCACGGCGAGCACCCGGCGGTGGTCCGCATCGGCCACCGGCAGGTCGAGTTTGGCGAGGATGTTGTTGATGTGCTTGGCCACCGCGCTCTCACCGACCGTCAGCGCCTCGGCGATGCCGGCATTGGACCGGCCCTCCGCCATCAGGGCCAGCACCTCCCGCTCGCGCGGGGTCAGGGCGGCCAGCGGGTCGCCGCGGCGGAGCAGGAGTTGGGCGACGACCTGGGGGTCCAGCGCCGTCCCCCCTTCGGCCACCCGCCGTACCGCTGCCGCGAAGTCCTGGACATCGGCCACGCGTTGCTTGAGCAGGTAACCCACTCCGCTCGTGTTGTTCGCCAACAGGTCAGCGGCGTACCGCTCCTCCACGTACTGCGAGAGCAGGACCACCGCCGTGCGCGGCCGGCTGCGGCGGATCGCCGTGGCCGCCCGCACGCCCTCGTCGGTGAAGGTGGGCGGCATCCGGACGTCCACCAGGGCGAGTTCGGGCCGGTGCTCCTCGACGGCGGCCAACAGCGCCTCCGCATCGCCGACTTCGGCGACGACCTGGAAGCCGCCCATCTCCAGTACCTTGACCAGGCCGACCCGCAACAGCACCGAGTCCTCGGCGATCACCGCGCGCACGGCAGCTCCACCGTCACGGTCGTCGGTCCCCCGACGGGGCTGCTGAGCCGGAGGACGCCGTCGACGGAGCCCACCCGCTTGGCCAGCCCGCTCAACCCCGTACCACCGGAGGGGTCGGCGCCGCCCAGCCCGTCGTCGGTGACGTTCAACCGCAGGACCGTCCCGACCCGTCGGACCGTCACCTCGACCCGCGAGGCGCCGGCGTGCTTGGTCACGTTCGCCAGCGCCTCGGAGATCACGAAGTACGCAACCGACTCCACGGCGGGCGCCGCCCGTTCCGGCAGCTCGACCCGCAGGCGCACCGGCAGCGGAACGCGGGCGGCCAGTCCGGACAACGCCGCATCCAGGCCCCGGTCCTCGAGCACCGCCGGATGCAACCCGCGTACCATATCGCCGAGTTCGGCGATCGCCGCCTTCGCCTCCAGGTGCGCTTCCGCCAGCATCGCACGGGTCTCGCCCGGCAGGTCGGGGCTGGTGGCCATGGCCAGTCCCAGGTTGACCGCCAGCGAGACCAGCCGCTGCTGGGTGCCGTCGTGCAGGTCGCGCTCGATCCGGCGGCGCTCGGCATCGACCGCCTCGATCAGATCGGTGCGGCTGGTCGCCAGGTACGCGACCCGCTCCTGGAGCCGATCGGCCCGGCTGGGTCCGAGCAGCGCCGCGGCGGAGCGCGACTCCGCCCGGGCCACCACCCCGGCGAGCCAGGGCAGGAGGGACAGCAGCAGGAGGCCGAGCACGGTGTAGCACGGCATCAGCGTCGCCCAGCCGAACCATACGCGCCGCGCCCCGACCGGCAGCGCCCACACCCAGCCGTACCCGGTGGCGCCCGCCAGACCCACCGCCGCCGCCACCAGCACCAACAGCTCCGCCAGGGCCGCCGGCGGGCCCAGCACCAGGTGGTACCCGACCTGGCGCCAGGCGCGCGGCGAGGCGAGCCACCGCAGGGCCGTGGCGGGCGACCACCGCTGCGGCACGGGCGCCGGGCGACGGATGTCCACCCCGAGCAGCGCCCGGTGCCGGTACCGCTGAACCATCGTCAGCACCGGGACGCCGCTCAGGACCAGGGCGACGGACACCGGGAGCACGAGCGCCCAGTCCCCCGTCCTGGCAATGGTCGCCGCGCTCCAGGCCCACACGGGCACCAGCGCCAGGTGCAGCGGGACACCCGTGGCCAGGAAGCCGGTGTCCCGCCGCGCCCGCCGCGCCAGGCGCCCCAACCGGGGTGGAATCGTCATGGCTCGACGTTAGAGCACCCCGACACGGGCCCGCTATGGATCTTGTATCCGCATCCCTGGTGAACCCAGTACCACCACGCCGGGGCCGGGCCCACTGGACGTCAAGTCCGGTCAGAGGCCGACGGCGTCCGGATAGTGTCGCCGGAACTCACCGAGCACACGCTCGTCGACGGACCTGACCTCCCACAGCGAGCTGTCGAACTCCGTGAGCACCACCACCGGCGCACCGTCGGCCGAGCCGGTCGCCTCGGCGTCGACGAACTGCACGGCCGGGGAGACCAGGGCGAGCAGCGTCGCGGTGTCCATGCCCTCGCCGGCCGAGCGGCGCTCCAGCTCCGCTGTGAGCTCCCAGTGCTCCTCGCACTCGACCCGCCAGCGCAGGGCCTTCCCGAAGTCGCCCAGGTGCCCGAGCAGTTCGGCCAACGTGACGTAGTGCCGACCCCGCCATGCCCGGAAGCTGATCCCCTGCACCCTGCCCGTCCCCCGCCTCGAACCCGTTGCGCCGTTGCACCGTTGCGCCACTGGTCAGGCTACTTGTCCATGGCCTTGACCGCAGCGATGTCCGGGTCGGACAGCTCGGCGGTCCCGCCCAGGACACCCCGGCGGGGAGAGGCCTCCGAAGCCGTTGTCCACCGGCTGAACCCGCAGGCATCGTCGGCCCGTGGTTTCGTACATACGGAGTATGCATCGCCGTACGGGTCAGGCCCTGCCCGACGCACCACCGCAGCACACCATGTCATGCACGCCCAGAAAGGCCCCCTGGTCCATGCCCGCAGCAAACCGCTCCCTCGGCGGCTCGAAGCGCCTGACGGCGCTCCTGCTCTCACTCGTCGCCCTGTTCTCCGTGGCCCAGTTCAAGGCCGCCCCGACCGCCAAGGCCGACACCAGCAACTACTGGTCGGTCGTCACCTGGGACATCACCGGACTCGCCGCTGGGGCAGCCGCCCCGCAGCGAACTACCAGAGCATGATCAGGCAGCTCAGGGAGCTCTCCGGAACCAGCATCGCCCCCGCCCTGGCACGGACCACCACGGCCACCGGGCGGTACATCGAGATCAGCGTGAACGACTACAGCGACCCGATCAACACGCACCGGCTCTCGCTCTACCTGCGCCTCGACAACCTGTACCTCGACGGCTTCACCGCCTCGGGGCGGAACTGGCGGTTCAGCGACGCTCCGACGTACCTCAGCACCCGGTTCGCCGCCGCCTACCCGCGGGACGGCCTCCTCGAGAACCTCCGGTACTCCTCCCACTACTCCGACCTCGCCAGCCCCGAGGCCCGCGGTGCCCAGCGCTACAGCGGAGCGGCCTTCTACGGCTTCCTCAGCACGCTCTTCGGGGTCTCCGAAGGCTCCCGGGACCAAGCCCGCGCCCCACTCGCCGCCATGATCGGAGCGACCTCCGAGGCGGCCCGTTTCGGTTGGATCGAGAACCGCATCGCCGCCTCGATCGAGACCGGCGGACAGCAGGACGGCGCCCAGCGCTACGACAACCTGGGCCCCTTCGGAGCCGGCCTGGAGAACAGCTGGGACGAGCTGTCGCGCCTCGTCTACCGGGAGCAGAACGGTGACTCCCAGCGCCCCACCGTCAGGATCGACGGCCGTAACTACAGCAGCATCAGCGACATCGTCAACGGGATCGGCACCGGAACGCCGAGGATCGCTCCCTTCCTGACCCACGGAACCGCCCACTGACGGCATCCCCACCTGCCCGGAGAACCGCCAAGGCCGCCACCGAGAGCACTCGGTGGCGGCCGTGGCCCGGTATCAGCCCTGCGCGGAACGCGGGTCGCACCACCCGCCTCAGGACGGCATCCGCACCGGGGCGATCACCGAGGGCGGGGAGCAGTGCGGGGAGGTGCGGCAGACGGTGAGCGGACGGGGGTTGGCACCGTCCAGGACCTGGACGGACCACAGCACGGGGTAGCTGCCGCCGCAGATGCCGCAGGTCGGGGGCGGCGGCGGGGTGAAGCCCTCGGGCGGCGGGCCGAAGCCGGGCGGCGCGGCGGGCGGGGCAACGGGCGGCTCCGTGGGCGGCGCCGGTATCGGGGCCACGGCCGGCATCGGCGGCACGGCCGGGCGCGGCGGCGCCACCGGTGGCAGGGGCGCCACCGGTGGCGGGGGCGCGACCGGCGCCACCGGCGGCACCGGAGGCGGCGCCGCGCCCCACACCGCCAGCCCCGCCACCAGCGCCTCGAAGTCGTACCCGCACTCGCCGCAGCTGATCAGCGCCCCCTCCGTACGCATGTCCCCGCAGCCCGGGCAGAAGGTCACCGGGTGTTCGTCGGCCGCCGTGCTCTCGCAGCGCGAGCAGATGAAGTCGGGCTCGACCTTGCCCTGTTGGAGGAACGCCCCGATCATCGCGAAGGGGTTGATCTCACCGTTCTTGCCGTGGCCGGCCCGGACGACGGTGGTGATGAGCTTGAGCCGCCTCCGCCGTTCCCGCATCCGCTGGAGGTCCAGGTTCACCACCTTGGTCTGCCGGCAGTCCCGGCAGGTGCACAGGGTGCGGACCGGCAACTGGGAGCGGATGCCGAACTGGCGGTACAGGAACTCGAAGACGGGGCGCTGTTCGCTGCCGATCCGCACGTCCACCACACCGAACCCGACCGCCGCCAGGCAGCCCTCCACCTCGGCGGCCAACCGGGCCACTCCGGCGCCGAGTTGTTCCGGTACGCCGTCCGGCCGGCTGCTCATCATCACCGGTATCGCCAGCAGGGCGGCCAGGGCGGAGTGGTCCAGGCCGAGTACGCCCGCGCGGGAGTGGAAGACGGCGCCCTGCACCCCGCTCCAGAGCGAGGGCCCGGTGCGCCGGGGGGTGCCGGAGAGCCGGTCGTTGATCATGGCGGTGACACCGCCGACCACCCGTTGCCCGGTCTGGTGGTGCCGGGCCAGCGTCTCGGCCTGGGGTGCGCTGGTCCACCAGCGGGGCTGCGGGAAGTCCGTCGCCGCGTCGGGGTCGAGGGCGGTCAGCGCCCGGTCGAGGGCGAACAGCGCGTTCTGGTACGCCGTCACGTACGGGGACTGCACACCGAGGGCGACCACCGAGACGGCCCGGTCGGTGAGGTGCACCGCAACCGTGGTGCCGTTCCCGTCGGCCGCGGCAGCGGCGGCGAACTGGAGCCGCGCCGCGAGCGGGACTTCGTCGGGCAGCAGCATGGCGGAGCGCACGACCGAGCCGCGCCGGGCCTCCACCACGGTGGCCTGCTCCGAGGTGACCTGGAAGCCGAGCGAGCGCAGCGCGTCGACGGCGGCGATCCGGACGCGTCCGGCGTCGGCGCGGACGCGGCGCTCGGCGTCGAGGGTGATCGAGGCCAAGACTCCTCCGCAGGAATGGACTTCGGGGCGGAACGACCGCACGACGGACCGGGATTCTAGTCACCGACGGCCGCACCCCGCAGGACGAATCATCGGATCCGGGCACCCGCCCCGACCAGCTCCACCACCGCGTCCGCACACCCCCAGCTCAGCGTCACGCCCGCGCCGCCGTGCCCGTAGTTGTGCACGATCCGGAGCCCGGCCGCCGCCTCCCCGCCCACCGCTTCCCCATCGGCCGACTCCTCGACCGCCAGCCGCACCCCGCCCCTGCGGTCGGGCCGCAGGCCGACCGGGCAGCCGATGAGTTCGGCTCCGCGCAGCTCGGGGACGTGCACCGCGCACCGGGCCAGGATCGCCTCGGCCGCCGCCCGGTCGCCGCGGAGGTCCCAGCTGCCCTCCTCGAAGGTGCCGCCGAGGACGACGTCCCGGCTGCGCGGGTGGACGTAGGTGTACCCGGCCGGTTCGTCCTGGATCCGCAGCGAGGCCCGCAGACCGGGGTTGCGCACCAGGGCGAGCTGTCCCCGCACCGGCCGCACCGCGTCGTCGCCGCACAGCAGCCGGGCGCCGAGGCCGGCCGCGTTGACCACCACGGGCGCCCAGGCGCCGGCCTGCCGGAGGGTGTCGAGCCGCCGGTGGAGCACCTTGCCGCCGCCCTCGCGGAAGCGGCCGAGCAGCCAGGGCAGGTAGCGCGGCATCTCGACCGTGGGGGCGGTGAACCGCCAGCCGTCCGCGTAGGCCGGGGCGAGGTCGGCCGGCTCCAGTCGGCGCAGGTCGGGGACGCCGGCGCCCCACCAGGGGGTGCCGCCGTCCTGACGCCGGAGCGCGGGCATCCAGGTGTCGCGCAGGACGACGCCGGGCACGCCGGCCCGGGCCTGCCGGGCGAGTTCGGCGTAGGTGGCGGCCGACCAGGCGGCCACCTGCCCGCCCGCCTCCACACCCACCGGGTACCAGACGGCTGCGGCCACGGCCGAGACCGTGGACAGCAGCCCGTCCGCCGTCACCACCCCGACCCGCAGGCCCCGCTCCTGGAGGCGCAGGGCCGTGGTGAGCCCGATGATCCCGCTGCCGATCACGACCACGTCCAGGCCCACGCCCAGGTCCGCATCCGCATCCACGCCCGTACCAACACCCGTACCAACACCCGTAGCAACGCCCACACCCACGGTGCCCCCCTCCCACCGACTCCCCGCCGGCCGATCCGGCCGCGGCGTCCGGACTCCAGGAAAGCGGGGCGGGCGGCGAGGCGTCCAAGACCGGTTGCGTCCTCCGGCGATAAGGCGCCCTTATCGCCGCCGGTGGGCGGTGCGCGGGCCCGGCGCCGGTCCACCGCGGCGGGCCTATCATCGCCCGGTGGACCTCCGTCGCATGCGTTACTTCGCGGTCCTGGCCGAGGAGTTGAACTTCACCCGGGCCGCCCGCCGACTACGGGTGGCCCAGCCCGCGCTGAGCCAGCAGATCAAGGCGCTGGAGCGGCAGCTCGGCGTGCAGCTGGTCGAACGCACCAGCAGGGGCTGCACGTTGACCCCGATCGGCGGCGCGGTCGCCGAGGAGGCCCGGCAGCTGCTGCACCGGGTGGCCGAGGCCGACCGGCGGATCGCGGCGGTGGCCCGGGGGCAGCAGGGCAGCCTGCGGGTGGCGTACACCCGCTCGGCCCGCGGCGGCGTCTCGGACACCCTGATGGGCGAGTTCCGCAGTCGCTACCCCCGGGTGGACGTCGCCCTGCAGACCGGCTGGACCGCCCTCAACGTCGACGAGCTGCTCGCCGGGCGGCTGGACGCGGCCTTCGTCCGTCCGCCGCTGGACGTCCCCGAGCTGGCCTGCCGGGTCATCGCCGAGGAGGAACTACTGCTCGCGGTGCCGAGCGGCCACCCGCTCGCCCGGGGCCGCGGCCGGCTCGACCGGGGCGCGATCCGGGACGAGCCGGTGGTGCTGTGGCCGCGCGACAACGGGCCCGGGATGCACGCGTCGATCACCGGCCAGCTCTGGCCCGACCGGCCGCCCCGGATCGTCCGCGAGGAGCCGGACGACGAGCAGCTGCTGCTCGCGGTGGCGGCGGGCCACGGCATCGCGCCGATCCCGGAGGGCCGGGCCCGGGTCTTCCGGATCCCCGGTGTCAGCCTGCGCCGCCTGGCCCGCCCGGCGCCGACGGTCTCACTGGGCCTGGCCCACAACCCCCGGACGGCCTCCCCGGCGGTCCAGCTGCTGCTCGCCATGGCCCCACGGCTCGGCGCCACAGCGACTTCCCCGCCTGGCAGTTGAGACCGCCGGGCCCACCCCCGTACGCACGCGCACGAGCCCGTGGGCACGCGCGCGAGCGGCCGAGGTGGGCCCGGCGGGGTGGGCGGCCGTCAGCCGATGGTCGAGCCGGTGACGGGCTCGGACAGCTCGACGGTCCTGCCGTTCAGCCCGGCCTTGACGAACTGCCAGGTGAGGCCGCTGATCACGCCCTTGTCGAGCGGGGCCAGCTTGGCGAAGGCGGGCTGGCTGAGGTCGATGTGGGTGGAGTCGCAGGACGGACACTGGTCCTTCACCGGGACGGTGATGGTCTTGCCCTGGTACGTGACCTTGACCGAGATGCCCTTGCACACCGGGTCGTTGTTGGGGTTCGCGGTGGTCCACCAGGTGTGCGAGACGGCGACCAGCATCTGGTTGGAGGCGTTGATCTGGGTGCCGCAGGCGCCGTAGCCCGCGTCGGTGTAGTACGTGGCCTTGCCGGTCATCGGCTTGTTGATCGGTATCGCGGCGCTGGCGGAGCCGGCCGTCAGGGCGATGAGGGCGGCGGCGGCGAGCGGGGCGCCCGCGAGGATCCTGAGGTTCTTGCCGATGGCGCGCATGGTTCATTCCCTCCGGTTCGACGATCCCGGGAAAGGTCATGGGCATGACAGCCAGAAGTCACCGAGGCCACAGTGCAGTTCGGCGACCGATCCGACGATCCGATGCCCACCCGGTGAAAGGAACGTATGCGCCCGTCCTCGGCATGGTCCAGACCTCCCCGGTGTTGCCATGAACACAAGGCAAGGATCTTTACCAATGCGGCCGAAGGGGCGAAGATGCGTGACCGCTCCACCACACAGGGTGTTGACAGGCCGTCACGACCGCCCGCCCCGGAGGCCCGCCCCCATGCGCACCGCCCTCGCCGCCCTGCTCCTCGGCGCCGCCCTGACCCCGGCCCTCGCCGCACCGGCCCTCGCCGCCCCCTCGCCCGCCGCCGCACCCGCGACCCGCGAGGTGAACCAGGGCTACAGCATCCCGGTCGGCGGCGTGACCGACCTCGGCGCACTGCCCGTCCTCGGCAGCCTCGGACTGGACTTCGCCCACCTGCTCGGACAGTGACGGGCAGTCACCACCGCCCCGCACCCGGGCAGCACCCGACCCCGACAGCCGCACTCCCGCCATCGGACCGCCACCCCGCCGCCCGGTCACCCTGCTGCCCGGCACCCCCGAGCTGGAACGCTACCGCTCCTCCCGGCTGATCTCCCTCCGCTCCTTCACCGCCGTACGACCGGAGACGGTCGCCCGGGCCCTGCGCGAGGCGGCGGCCGCCTTCGAGTGACCGCCCCCCCCAGTGACGGCCTTCCAATGACCGCCGCTGCGCGAGCGGCCCCGATTTGCCGAAGATCACGGACCGGGCCCGCCCGCCCGCGTTAGGCTCGCTCCGCGCGGCCCGCCGCCCGCGCTCGCCGACCCAGGGGGGAACGCATGATCGGGGACCTGCTGCCGGACGTCGTGGTGACCGAGGTGGCCTACGACGACCCGCCCGAGGCCCGGCTGGAGCCCGCCGAGGAGGCCGCCGTCGCCCGCGCCGTGGACAAGCGCCGCCGCGAGTTCACCACCGTCCGCCACTGCGCCCGCACCGCGCTGGCCCGCCTCGGCGTCCCGTACCGCCCGCTCGTCCCGGGCCTGCGCGGGGCGCCGAGCTGGCCGGACGGCGTGATCGGCAGCCTCACCCACTGCGACGGCTTCCGCGCGGCCGCCGTCACCCGGGCCGGCACCCTGGCCTCGGTGGGCATCGACGCCGAGCCGGCACTGCCGCTCCCCGAGGGCGTGCTGGACTCCGTCGCCCTGCCGGTCGAGCAGGAACGGCTGGCGAAGCTCGCCGCCGAACACCCGGACACGCCGTGGGACCGCATCCTGTTCAGCGCCAAGGAGTCGGTCTACAAGGCCTGGTTCCCGCTCACCCGGCTGTGGCTGGACTTCCACGAGGCCGAGCTCGACCTCTCCCCCGACGGCACCTTCACCGCCCGGCTGCTGGTCCCCGGCCCGGTGGTCGGCGGCCGCCGCCTGGACGGCTTCGAGGGCCGCTGGGCGGTGCGCGACGGCCTGCTCGCCACCGCGATCGCCGTCCACCCGTAACCGGCCGCCACCCGGCGGTTCGCCGCCCGGGCATATCCTCGTCCCCGTGACGGTGACCTATGTGCTCGACGGCGGGAAGATCGGCAACCTGGAGGACTTCTGGGCGGAGGTCGGTCGGAAGATCGGCGCCGACGGCTACTTCGGCCGCAACCTGGACGCCTTCGCCGACTGCCTCAGCGGCGGCTTCGGCACGCCGGACGACGACGACTACGTCATCGAGTGGCGCGACCACGAGGCCTCCCGCCGCGCCCTCGGCTACCCGGAGACAGCCCGCCAGCTGGAGCGGCAGCTCCCCCGGGTCCACCCCACCAACCGCGCGCAGGTCGCGGCCGAGCTGGCCGCCGCCCGGGCGGGCAAGGGCCCGACGGTCTTCGACTGGCTGGTCGACATCATCGAGGAGCAGCACCCGGGCGGCCTCCGCCTGGCCTGACCCTCGGGCTCACAGCACGTCGGACAACCGGACGAACCTCCGCCCCGCCGCCAGCAGCCCCGGCAGCGCCGCCGCCACCCCGCGGGCGGTGCCGTGGCCGGGCTGGTTCATGTGCCCGATGACGATCGCCCCCGGCGGCGCCGACGCCACCTCCTGCCGCACCTCAGCGGCCGGGAGGGTCGCCCCGCCGTCCGCGTTCACGGTGAACCCGGCGATCCGTTCGCCCAGGTCGGCGACCACCCGGACGGCGACGTCGTCGTAGTACGCGGTGCCGGAGCGGAAGAACCGCGGCGGGTGCCCGAGCAGCTCGGTCAGCTTGTGGGCGTTGCCCGCCACCTCGTCGTACACCTCGCCGACCCCGCCCGTACCCGCGATCCCCTCGGCCGAACGGCCGGTCACGGACAGCGGGCGGTGCACGGTGCCGTGGTTGCCGATCTCGAACAGCGGGTCGGCGGCGAGCTGTTCGAAGGTGCGCGGATTGGCGTCGATCCAGCGGGCGTTCAGGAACAGCGTGGCCGGGACCTCGTGGGCGCGCAGGAAGTCGATCAGCTCGGCGTCGTAGCGGCTCCCGCCGGGCCCCCCGCAGGCGTCGAAGGTGAGCGCCGTGGCCTGCTGACCCTCCGGCAGCCCGGTGACCACCCCGGGGAGGTCCAGGCCCCAGGCGGTCGGCGCCACGGCCGCGTAGCGCTGGACCAGCTCGGCCCGGCCCGGCTCCCGGGGGGTCGCGGCAGCGGAGGGTGCGGCCGACGCCGTGCCCGCGGGACTCCCCGAGGGCGCCGCCGAAGGGCTCGGCGTAGAGGTCGCCGAAGGACTCGGCGAAGAGGTCCCCGCCGGAGTCCCCGTCGAGCCGACGGCCGCCCTGCCCCCCTCCGCGCCGCGCCCCGACCCGCACCCCGCCAGCGCACCGCCGCCCACCACCGCCGCCAGCAGCGTCCGCCGACTCAGTGCCACGCCTGCCTCCCGACCGCCCCGTCGTCACCTTCCGTACGAACCACCACATGACTATGAACCGGTCATCCGTCACTCCCCGCAACTCGCCCCGCCCTGGCCGGGCCCCTCTTTCACCGGCCCGCCCCACCCCGGTGGGTCCCGCCTCACCCCGGGTTCACCCCCGGGGGTAGGCGAACGGACGGACCAGCCCACCCCAGCCCGGAGGCCCCGATGCCCGCCGACCCCACACCTCCCGCCGACCCGACACCCCCCGCCCGGCCCGCGCACCCCGCCGCTCCCCCGCACCCCGCCCGCCGCGACCTGCTCCGCACCGGCCTCGCCACCGGCGCCGCCACCGCCCTCGGCCTGGCCGCCACGACCGGTGCCGCGGGCACCGCCTCGGCCGCCCCGAACCGCGACACGAACCAGGACGCGGACCGGACCGACCGCACCCTCACCCTCACCGGCCACCTCCCCACCGGCTGCCCCGACTTCGTCTACCTCCCGCTCGAAGTCCCCGAGGGCGTCCGCGAGATCGCCGTCTCCTACGGCTACGACAAGCCGCCGGTCCCGGCCGGCACCCCCGGCAACTCCTGCGACATCGGCATCTTCGACGAGCGCGGCACCGACCTCGGCGGCGACGGCTTCCGCGGCTGGTCCGGCGGCTTCCGCACCGAGTTCGCGCTCGCCCGCGGCTCCGCCACCCCGGGCTACCTCCCCGGCCCGATCAACCCGGGCACCTGGCACCTCGTCCTGGGCCCGTACCAGGTCGCCCCGCAGGGCCTGGAGTACCACGTCGAGGTGACCCTCCGGTTCGGCGAGCCGGGGCCGGAGTTCACCCCGCACTACCCGCCGGAGCGGGCCCGCGGCCGCGGCCGGGCCTGGTACCGGGGCGACTGCCACCTGCACACCGTGCACTCCGACGGCCGCCGCCTGCCCGAGGAGGTGGCCGCCGGGGCCCGCGCCGCGGGCCTGGACTTCATCGTCTCCACCGACCACAACACCAGCTCCTCGCACGCCGTCTGGGGTCCGCTGGCCGGCCCGGACCTGCTGATCGTGCCCGGCGAGGAGGTCACCACCCGCAACGGCCACTGGCTGGCCCTGGGCCTGGAGGCCGGCCAGTTCGTCGACTGGCGCTACCGCTCGCGCGACGAGGAGTTCCCGCGCTTCGTCCGCCAGGTCCACCGCTCCGGCGGCCTGGTGGTGCCCGCGCACCCGTACTGCCCGTACGTCGCCTGCCAGTGGAAGTTCGGCTACGAGCAGGCCGACGCCGTCGAGGTGTGGAACGGGCCGTGGACCTACGACGACGAGTCGGCCGTCGACACCTGGGACTCCGAGCTCGCGGTGGCCCTGCGGGGCGGCCGCTCCTGGCGGCCCGCGATGGGCAACAGCGACGCCCACAGCGCGCCCCAGGTCATCGGCCTGCCGCACAACGTCGTCCTCGCCGAGGACCTCACCCGCGACGCCGTCCTCGACGGGCTGCGCGCCGGGCGCAGCTGGCTGGCCGAGTCCGCCGCCGTCCGGCTCGACCTCACCGCCACCGGCCACGGCCGCCGGGCAGGCATCGGTGAGGAGCTGACCGTCCCGGCCGACGCCCCGGTGGACGTCCGGCTCGCCGTCTCCGGCGTGCCCGGCGGCACCGTCCGGCTGATCACCGACGAGGGGCAGCTGCACCAGGAGTCGCTGCCCGCCGACGGCTCCGGCACGGTCGTCTGGCGCACCACGGCCTCGCTGGCCGCCTACGTCCGCGCCGAGGTCCGCCACCCGAGGGCGGACGGGACGCCCGGCAAGGGCAACGCGATGGGTCCGGACCTGCCGTGGGGGCCGATGGCGGCCCTCACCAACCCGATCGTGCTGCGCGCCGAGGAGCGCTGAACGGGTCCGGCGACCCGCCCACCGGCCGGGAGGGGGACGACTCGGGGCACCCGTTTGGACTAGGTTGATCCCCGAAACGCATCAGTCGTAGGGACGAGGCGGTCGGCTGTCCGTATCCGGGGCGACCGGCTCCTCCGCACGCCCACCGTCTCGCCCCGGCTGCCCGTCCGTACCCGTCCCGTCCCCGGCCCGCGAAGGGATCAGCAGCTGTGAACCGTACGACCGTAGGTGGGCCGGAGCTCGGGGGCGGCCGGGGCGCCGGAGGCGTCCTCGTCCTCGTCGACCCCGCCGGGGCCGCCGATCCCACCGGGGCCGCCGGTGGAGCAGGGGGCGGCAGCCCGGTCGCGGGGCTGCTCGTCCAGGAGCTGCGCCCGAGCGTCCACCTGCGGACGGACGACTTCCTCCGGGTCATCCGCAACGGCCAGGTCCCGCCGCAGCTGCCCGGGGCCGACCGGCAGCAGGCCACCGCGCTCGCGGCCACCGCCCAGGCCGCCTTCGCCTACGCCACCGGCGGCTACCAGGTCGTCGTCGAGTGCGCCGACGCCCCGGCGGCCCTGGACACCTTCCGCCGCGAGAGCCGCACCACCGGCGCGGCCCTGCACTACGTCGTCCTCACCGGCGCGGCCCCCGCCACCCCGCACGAGCTGGACACCACCGACCTCACGCCGGAGACCACCGCCAAGTCGGTGCTGGCGGCCCTCACCGCCCGCACCCACCTGCTCGGCTGGTAGCCCGCCACCCCGGCCCCAGGCCCCTACGCCCCCAGGCCCTACGCCCCGACCGTGCCGTCGATGGCCTCCCGCAGGAAGTCCGCGTGCCCGTTGTGCCGGGCGTACTCGTGGATCAGGTGCAGCATCACCAGCCGCAGCGACACCTCGGCCCCCCACCGCGCCTGGTAGCCGGTGACGTCCAGCGAGGGCGCCGCCAGCTCGATCCGGCGCGAGTGCTCGACCTCGGCCCGCCAGGCGGCGAAGGCCTCGGCACGGGTGGCCCCGGTCGGGTCGTAGGCCACCTGGTAGTCCCCGTCGGGGGACCAGACCAGCGGGACGTCCTCGCCGTCGATCACCCGGCGGAACCAGGTACGCTCCACCTCGGCCATGTGCCGCACCAGCCCGAGCAGGCTCAGCTCGGACGGCGGACTGGAGCGCTGCCGCAGCTGTTCGTCGGTCAGGCCCTCGCACTTCATGGCGAGGGTCGCCCGGTGGAAGTCCAGGAACTCGCGCAGCATCTGGCGCTCGCCACCGGTCAACGAGGGTACGGGTCGGTCGTCGGTGCTCATGCGGGGTCGTGCTCCTCGTGCTCTGGCCCTGGGGCGTGTCCGGTGGATCGGGCCGGTCCGGTCGGCCACCGGCGGACTGTAGCGAACCCGCACCCCCGTCGGACACCGGGTTTCCACTCCCCGTCAACCCCGAACCCGCCCCGTCACGTACCGTGTTCGGACCACCACAGGTTTGGGTACGTACCTCGGCGCGCCCGACCGCCGGGCGCCCACGAGCAGGAGACCCGACGGCCCATGGACCACAACCACATCCCCCCGACAGTGCGCCGCACCTACGGTGCCGACGACCTCAGCACCGCGCCGTCCTTCGCGGGCGGATTCATCAACTTCGGTGACTGGCACGGCATCGACCTGACCGCCCCGTCCGCCGAGGACCGGGTGCACAGCCAGGAGCAGCTCTACCGCCGGGTGCTGAACGCCTTCCCGGAGCCACGCGGACAGCTGCGCCTGGCGGAGGTCGGCTGCGGCCGCGGCCTCGGTACGGCGCTCGCGCTACGGGAGTTCCGCTTCGCCTCCGTCACCGGTGTCGACATCCACCCCGACCAGATCGAACGCGCCCGCGCCGTCAACGCCCGCGCCCTGGCCACCTACCCCGACCGGCTCGCCTACACCCTCGGCTCCGCCGCCCAACTCCCCTTCGCCGACGCCACCCTGGACGGCGTCTACTCCGTCGAGGCCGCCCAGCACTTCCGCGAACTCGGCGGTTTCGCCCGCGAAGCCGCCCGGGTCCTGCGCCCCGGCGGCCGCCTGGTCGTCACCACCTTCTTCGCCGCCCCCGGCCCCGAGATCGCCGAACGCCTCAAGATCCTCCTCGCCAGCTTCGCCGACGGACTCGACGTCGCCCACACCCTCGACGGCTTCACCGGCGACCTCACCGACGCCGGCTTCACCGACATCGGCACCGAGTCCATCGGCCCCGACGTCTGGCCCGGCCTCGACCGCTACCTCGCCGACACCGTCCCCTCCGACCACTGGACCCGCAACTTCCTCCCCGCCTGGCGCCACGGCCTCCTCGACTACCACCTCCTCACCGCCACCCGCACCTGACCCGCCCCCACCGCCCACCAACCCCCGGGCCTGCCCGCACCCCCGCGGACAGGCCCGGGGCAGGACACCCCTCACAGCTCCGGGGGCCCCTGCCTCCCAGCGGTCGACAGCGCCCCGGCCGGTCTGCCATTCGGGTGAAAAGCTCCGGGTTGGCCGGGCGCGGATGGACAGCCGGTCCATCGCTGTCAGAATCTCATTTTCCTTGAACTCCATCCGATACACGCGGTGCCGCCCAGGAGCTGGAGCAGAACGTGCGATTCATCCGACCACGCAGCATTCCAGGTCAGGCGACCGGCACAATGGCGGGGCATTTTCCGTGGACGCTGATGTACCACTCCGTGGCGATCGCACGCGACGACCCCTATATGATCACCGTTTCCCCCGCGCGCTTTCGTCGCCAGCTGCGCTGGTTGTCCTCGTGGGGCCTGCGCGGGGTGGCGGTGGAAACCCTGCTGCGCTGCCATCGGGAGGGCACCGCTCGGGGGTTGGTCGGGCTCAGTTTCGACGACGGGTACCGCGACTTCACCGAGGAGGTCATGCCCGCACTGGTGGAGTACGGCTTCACCGCGACGGTCTACGTGGTGGCCGGCCGACTGGGCGGGTACAACGACTGGGACCAACTGGGCCCGCGCAAACCGCTGATGACGGCACTCCAGGTCCGTGAGGTCGTCGCCGCCGGACTGGAGATCGGCTCGCACGGATTGACGCACCAGCGCCTGGCGGGCCTCGGTGCCCGGGATCTGGCGGCCCAGGTCGCCGGCAGCCGCCGTGCGCTGGAAGACCTCACGGGGCAGGAGGTCGCGGGGTTCTGCTACCCCTACGGCTCGCTCGACGCCGCTGCCGTGGCGGCGGTGGCGGGAGCCGGCTACAGCTACGGGTGCGCGGTCAGCCCCGGAGCCCACGGCGGGCGGTACGCGATTCCCCGTGCCTACATCGGCGACCGGGACGGGCCGCTGCGCATGATCGCCAAGCTGGCGCGCGACCGCTGGCAGCGCTGACAACTCACTTCTGAAAACGCACAGTTGACGGCCCACGGGTGTCCGCGGAGCCGGAGCTCGCGACGCGATCAGGAATCGGCGGTGCCGGGCTCCAGCCGCAGCCAGGACTCGTGCCAGAGCAGTGCGCACTGGCGGTCGCAGCCGTTGGCCACCGGCTCGCCGCCGCAGCGGAGGCCCCGGAGGATGAACCACCGTCCTCCGGCGGGCCGTTGCCACCACGCGAGCGACCGGTGGCGCAGCTCGAAGGCTCCGTGGCGGGTGCCGACGTGGCGTTCCATGCCGGGCTGGAAGGGCACGCCGTCCAGACGGCCGTCGGCCCCGAGGGTCGCGCTGATCTCCGCGAGACTCCGCACGGTGGCCCACCGCGTGGCCGGCCGGGCGGGCGGGAGCGGCGCGGAGGCCGGCTCCAGCCATGCGTCGCGGAACAGCAGGGCGCAGTCCAGTCCGCAGCCCTGGGTGCCGTCGGCGCCGTGACAGGTGGCGCCGGCCAGGGTGACGGTGTCCGCCAGGCGCCGCATGCGGTAGTGGTCGTCCACCATGCGCCGCACGACGCGCTCGACGCGGTGGACCCCACCGCAGAACGACCATTGGCTACGGGTGAACCAGAGCCCTCGATGCCGGTCCTCGGCGTCGAGGGTGGCACGCACCGCCGCCTCGTCCTTCACCCGGACCCAGTCCCCCACGGAGAAGCGGGAGGGCCGGCCGGGTGCGGGAAGACCGCTCCGGCTCTCGCGCAGGTCCTCGAAGGCGAGCCGGGCGCGGCGGACGACACCGAGCGGGGGGAGGTCGCACAGGGGGAGGTTCTTGTACTGGCACCGCTCCGCCGCCGTTCCGCAGCGCATCCCCGCGGTGCCGTCGAACCATGATGTCTCTGCGGTCATCTGCGCTTTCCCGTCGGGTCGGAAATATTGACACAGGGTAGCGCGACGCGGCCTTTCCGGACGGACTCACCGAGCCTGCCCGAGGGCATTCCCAGCAAATGATACTAGTCATATCGAAGATATCCCCGAGAATGTCTTCCTCACCGTCAGAACCCTTTGTCCAAGGCGTCCGAGGCGTCCGAGGCGATCGTGAGGTCGGCCGTACTCCGGGTGTCGAATGCGCGCGGGGAGCGATCGGATCCGCCGTTCCTCTAAGGTCGCGGCATGTCGACTCCGACTTTCTCCACACGCGGCCTGGTGCTGACGGTGTCGGCGCTCGGGGTACTCGCGGGAACGGATTTGCTCAGCAGGTCGGCGCATTCCGCCGCCCTGGCGATTTTCGCGCCCGCCCTGGAGTCATCGGTGCTCCAGGCCGTCCCGTGGGCGGCCTTCGTCCTCCATCTGGCATCGATCGCCGTGCGAACGGTGCTGGAGCCGCGGCGGGACCTCGCCGCCGGTTGCGGACGGCTGCTCACGGGCACGGCGGTCAGCTGCCTGGCGGCCGTCGTGGTCCTCGGGGGCGTCGCCCGGCTGCGCAGGGCACGCCGCCGGGCGCCGGGGCCGATGGTGGGTCCGGTGCGGCGCGGGGTGCTCCGACCGCCCGGCCGGGTGGGGGACCTGGCCGTGACGGTTCGGCGGGTGTCGACGGCCGAGCCCGGCCAGGACCGGGGCGTGCTGTGCGAGGTGCTGGAGACGCCGTTCGGGGTCCGGATGGTGATGGGCGATGTCCGGGGTGGCGGCCGGCCGGCGGCGGTGCGGGTGATCGCCAGGGTGGCCGGGGAGATCCGGGAGGCCGCACAGTACGAGCCGTCCCTGGCCGGGGTGGCGGCCAGGGCGGAGTCGTGCGTGTCCGGGGCGGTGGCGGCCGGTGTGCTCGTGACGGCCGTGTTCGCGGAGTTCTCCGGCGCGGCGGAGGTGCTGCTCCTGTCGTACGGGCATGCGCCGTTGCCGCTGGTCGCCCACGACGACGGCGTGCGGACCGTGGCGTGCGAGCCGGGCCCGCCCGTGGGCCTGGCCGAACTGGCCCTGGGCGAGCCGCTCTTGCGTCAGGAGCCCTTCGTCCCGGGGCAGACCCTGGTGGTGTGCTCCGACGGTGTCGCCGAGGCCCGGGGATGCGGGGGCGCGGGCCCCCGCTCGCGGAACGCCTGGCGCGACTCACCGGAACAGGCGGGTGGCGGGCGGGCGGGACGGAGGAGCGCGCGGACCTGCTGTGTGCGGATCTGACGGCCTTCACCGGGAGGGAGTCGGACGGTGCCGCCGTGGTCCTCCTGGTGGAACGGGTACGGTCCGCCGACGGGTAGCCGCGTCGACGGGCCGCCGGCTCGTCAGCCCTGGAGGCGGGCCGCCGTGTCGCGGATGTCGGGGAGTCGCTGGTACAGGGCGTCACCGGGGCATTCGGTGGCGAAGCCGTCGCGGTGGCCGGAGATGGAGGCGAAGTCGACGACGGTGCCCTTGGGGTAGAGGCTGCCGTCCGAGCCGGAGGTGAGCTGGGCCGATCCGTCGGCCTTCCACCCGCCGAGGTCGAGCTTCCAGGCGGCGATCTTGGCAATGCCGTCCTGCAGTTCCTGCGGCGGATCGTCCTTGCTGAACGTCCCGATGGCAGCAATGCCGGAGGAGTTGGTGTTGAAGCCGAGGGTGTGGGCACCGAGCACGGGCTGGTTGACGCCGCCGGCCCGGCCCTCGTAGATGGTGCCGCAGCGGTCGACCAGGAAGTTGTAGCCGATGTCCCGCCACTTGTTGGTCTGCACGTGGAACAGGTAGATGCCCCTGATCACCTTGGGCGCGTCGGAGCAGGCGTAGTCGGTGGCGGTGTCGGTGTGGTGGACGAAGGCCACCCGGGCCGAGCCGGTGTACACGAAGCCCGCTTCGCGGATGGACTCGTCCGCACCCCAGCCCTTCCGGGTGACGATGCCGGGGCGCGGAGCCGTGGGGGCCTCGGGCCCGGCCGCGTGTTCGGTGAGGGGCTGGTCATCGGCGGCCGCGGCTCCCTGGCCGGGGTCGACCAGGTCGACCCGCAGTCCGCGCGGGAGACCGGCCGGACCGGGGTGCACGTCGACCGCGACGCCGTTGCTGTGTCCGACCCACAGCGGGGCGGTGGAACCGCGCTGGGCGGAGTCGGGCCCGTCGGCACCGGTCTCCAAGGTGTGCCAGTCACCCCAGCGGCCGGTGGCGGCATCGCGGGTGCGGACTCGTACGGAGCCGCCGGCCAGGGCGGTCGGGGGGCCGTCCCAGACCACGCCGAGGAGGTCGAACGCGCGGGTGGCCCGGGGCGCGACGGCTCCGCCGGAGGTGAGGGCCACCGAGGTGACCGAGCCGCCTCCGGCGGAGGTACGCGGCGCCGGGTCGACCGAGCTGTCCGTAGCGGCGGCCGGGGGCTGGAAGAGCAGGGTGGCGGTGCAGCCGGCGAGGACTGCTGCCGGGATTGAGATCCTCATGTAAGGGATGTTCAGGGCAAATCACGATCCCCGCATGTCACCGTCGGGGCCCGTGCGGTCACGGTGGGCATCCGTGGCCGGGACGGCGACGGGGCGCCGGCGCGGGCGGTGGTGCGCGGAGCGCGGGCGGCAGTCCCCCGTTCTCAGCAATTCATTGGGCCAGGCCGGTTAACTCGCGGCGGCGCATTTCGCCTCCCGATGGTAGAAGCGCGTATTCAGAAGATCCGTTTTGCGGATCATCCAGGAGCGTCATGCGAACTCGAATCACCACCCTGGTCCTGTCGGGCCTGACGTCGTCCGCCCTCCTCTGGGGCGCCGGCGGTGTGGCCCACGCCTCCCCCGCCATCGACCACAGCGTGACCGTCGACTCGTCGCAGGCCCAGGGCGAATGGGTCGACAGCATGCTGCGGCTCGCCCAGGAGAGCGGTGTCCCATCGGACGGCACCTGGAGCAGCGGGAGTAACGGCGACCTCCAGTCGATGCAGGTCGTCCGCCCGGCCCACCGCGCCGACGCCGGCGAAGGCACCGAGCCCGAGGGCATCGCCCCCGAGGGGATCACGCCCGAGGGACTCGTGCTCGACGGCCAGGCGCCGGGTTCGGCGCAACCGGACGACTCGACCAGGCCCGGCGCGCAGGGCCAGCCGATGGAAAAGGCCCCGGATTCGGCCCTGTCCGAAGGCGCCTGGGACAACGGCGGCAAGCCCTGCGACCAGGCCCCCGGCCACGAGACCCACGGCCACGTTCCCGGCCCCGGCGGCTCCGACTGCATCTGCGTGCCCGAGACTCCCGGCGCTCCCCCGCACGGCGAGCACGGGGAACACGGCGAGCACGGCGAGCACGGGGAACACGGCGAGCACGGCGAGCACGGCGAGCACGGCGAGCACGGGGAACACGGCGAGCACGGGGAACACGGGCACGGGGAACACGGGCACGGGGAACACGGCAGCTCGGAGCAGAACCAGGGCCAGAACGGCCAGCAGAACCAGGGTCAGGGCCAGGACCAGAACCAAGGCCAGAACCAGGGCCAGGGGCAGGACCAGAACGCCCAGCAGAACCAGGGCCAGGACCAGCACGTCGCCGTGACCGTCGTCGTGCAGAACACCGTGGCCAACAATCTGAACAACAGCGCCAACAACAGCGCCACCAGCAATTCGAACAACTCCGCGCACAACAGTGCCCAGAACTCCGCGCTCAACAACCAGTCGGCCTCGCAGGCCAACAACCTCTCCAACCACCAGAGCCAGGCCAACCAGCAGTCCGCGTACAACCTGAACAAGATCAAGCTCGTCGCCAAGGAGGTGCCGTCGCACCCGCACACGCCGGCCCACCACGGCGGCGGCGAGCAGCACCACTACAACCACCACCACGGCGAGCTGGCCCAGACCGGCGCCCCGAAGACCCCGGTCCTCCTCGGCCTCTCCGCCGCGTTCCTCGCCGCCGGCGTGGGGGCCCTGCGGCTCAGCCGACGCCGTTCCTGATCGGACCCGTACGCGGGGAGGATCGACCACCCGGCACTTCGTCCATGAACAGGCCTCCGCCAGGCAGTTGACCTGGCGGAGGCCTCTTCGTGTTCGGTCCGGAGTCCGGAGCCGTCCCGTCGTCCGCTCTCACCCGATCCGGGCGGTTCCGGCGGTTCTGCACCGCGAAATCTCAGCGAATGGTCCAGACCTCTCTTGGCGGCCCGGCCGGGGCGCCTCATCATGGCGGCACATCGTGCCACCCGGCGGCCGGAGGCTCACACCCGCGCGCCGTGCACGCCCCCCCCACCCCACCCGAGGTCACCCCCATGCGGCTCAAAGCCCTTCTCCTCGCTGGAAGACCGGTCTGCCTGCCACTGGTCTCCGCGCTCGCCCTGCTGCTCCCCACGGTGTCCACTGCCGCCGCTGATCCCGTCCCGGTGAACACGGCGCCCGCCGTCGTCCCCGCCGTTCAGCAATGGACGGGCGGCAAGGGGCGGGTGGTGCTGGCCGACCACCCCCGGGTCGCCACCCCCGTCGACTCCTCCCCCGAACTTCGCCACCTGGTAGGGCAATTCACCGGTGAAGCGGCTGAGATGACGAACCATCAGATCGATCCCGTGGTGGATGCCGGCGGTGACGGTGACATCGTCATCCAGGTCGACCCGGACGCGGACTTCGGGGCGGCCCTGCCCCGACTCAGGGCCGAGGCCTACCGGATCGACACAGACCGCGGACTGGTCACCGTCACCGGGGCAGCGCAGCAGGGCGCCGTCGAGGGCACCCGGACCCTGCTCCAGCTGCTCGCCGGCTCCGCGGACCACCGCAGCCTCCCGGTCGGATCCGTCGTGGACTACCCGAACTACGCCCTGCGCGGGCTGATGCTCGACGTCGGACGGCGCTACTTCACCCCCGAGTTCATCCGCTCGTACATCCAGTGGATGGGCTACCAGAAGCTCAACACGCTCCAACTCCACCTGAACGACAACGAGATATCCCCGGCGAACTGGTCGACCGCGCAGGCGGCGTTCCGCCTCAGGAGCGACAACCCCGCCTTCGCCGGACTGGCCGCCGCCGACGGCTCCTACACCAAGGCGGACTGGGACTCCTTCGAGGACACCGCGGCCGCGGTCGGCGTCACCATCATCCCGGAGATCGACGCACCGGCCCACGCCCGGGCGTTCACCAGGTTCAAACCGGGGATCGGCCTGAACAAGGGCGACTCCGACGAGTTGGACCTCTCGAAGCCCGCCGCCACCGACTTCATGAAGTCCGTCTACGCCGAGTTCACCCCGTGGTTCCGGGGCCCGACCGTCGGCATCGGCGCCGACGAGTACAAGGGCCCGGCCGCCGACTTCAAGGGGTACGTCAACACCATCGCCCCCTACGTCCGGAGCCTGGGCAAGCAGGTCACCATGTGGGGCAGTCAGAAGAGGGTCTCCGGCGGCGGCGCCGGCTACGACAAGGACATCACCGTCGACAGCTGGAGCAACGGCTGGTACGGCCCCCAGCAGGCCATCGCCGACGGCTACCCCAAGGTCATCAACTCCAACGACAACTGGCTGTACGTCGTGCCGTTCGCGAACTACTACCACGGCCAGGGTCTGGACGGGAAGGCGATCTTCGACAGCTGGCAGCCCAACGTCTTCTCCGACGGCCAGAGCCTGGCCGAGCAGGACCCCCACCTGCTCGGCGCGATGCCAGCCGTCTGGAACGACCTGGTGCACGAGGACTACACGGAACTCCAGGTGCACGGCCTGATCGAGAAGAGCCTGCCCGCCCTCGCCCAGAAGATGTGGTCCGGCACCAGGGCCGGTACCGACTACCAGGCGTTCCTGGACACCGTCCGCGCCGTCGGCCAGGGCCCCGGCACCGGCTACCTGCCCGACACCCTCGGGTCCGACGACGTCACCGCCGACCTCGCCCTCGGCCGCACCACCACCGCCTCCTCCAGTGAAGGGCCCAAGTGGCAGGCGTCCAACGCCACCGACGGGCTCGCCGACACCCGCTGGTCGAGCAAGCGCACCGACGGGGAGTGGCTCCAGGTCGACCTCGGCTCCGTACGCCGGGTCTCCTCCGCCACCCTCACCTGGGAGAGCGCCTACGCCCGGGACTACGACCTCCAGGTCTCCACCGACGGCACCACCTGGACCACCGTCTCCCAGCAACGCGGCCGCACCACCGCCGGCACCGACACCCTCACCTTCACCCCCACCGACACCCGCTACGTCAGGATGCAGGGCATCCACCGCGGCACCGCCTACGGCTACTCCCTCTACAGCCTCCGTCTCGGCAACTGACCGCCCCGCACCCGGACGGGTCGTCCGCCGCCGCACCGGCCGGTGGACGACCCGTCCGGGCCTCCGGGCCGCCGGACGACCCCGTACCCGGCGGCGTGTGCCGATCAGTCGACCTGGAGTTCCATCCACTCGGCGAGGGCCGCGAGCCCCTGGTCGAAGCCCGTACGCGGGGCCCAGCCGAGCGCCGTACCGCCGCGGCGCGGTCCGCCGTTGCGGGATGCCGCGGTGGTGGCGGCCATGACCGGGCGGCCGCTGTCGAGCCGCGCCGCGGCGAGGGCGATGTCCTCGGTGGTGAGGCGCTCGTCGCCGGTGATGTTCATGATCCGGTGGACGGGCGGCGCCTGGAGGGTGCGGTCGACCGCGTCGACCACGTCGTCGATGTAGACCGGCCGCCAGGTCTCCGTCGTCTCGTCCCCCGTACGGTCGGCCCGTGGCGGCAGGGTGCGCCGCAGGGCCTGCTCCACGACGGAGCCGTCGAGCACCTCCGGGCCGAAGACCAGTCCCAGCCGGAGCCAGTGGACCGTGGGGGCGGGTGTCCGCACCCCGTCCGGGGCCATGGCGGCCGGCCACAGCGGGCGGTCCGCGGCGGGTCCCCAGCGCAGGGCCAGGTCCACGCTCGTCGGATCGCCGACGCAGACCACCTGCGGCACCCCGGCCTTCGCCGCGCCCGCCACGACGTTCTCCACCCGGGCCCAGAGCCTGCCGATGTCCGCGGCGCAGGAGTCGGCGGTCTCGGGGGAGAGCAGGTGGACGACCGCGCTCGCGCCCGGGAGCACCGGGTCGAGGGCCTCCCGCCGCACGGGGTCTGCGGCCAACTCGCGCACGCCCGGGTAGTCGTGGACCAGCAGCCGGGGCGCGACCGCGGTGACCTCCCAACCGGCGTCGGCGAGGCGTCTGGCGAGCGCCGTGCCGATCGGCTCGTCGGCACCGGTGAGGACCAGTCGTCGGGCCCGCCGTCGGCGCCGCGGTCCCCCGCCCCCGGTGTCCGGGGGCAGCCGGGCCCCGCGGGCGAGACCGGCCCGGTAGGCCTCGCGGGCGACCTCCAGGAGGCTGGGCCGCAGCTCCGCGAGCGTCAGCCAGTCGACGGCGGCGGACAGGCCTCCGACTCCCACCGTGGCCAGGCCCCGGTCGGTGGCGGCGCCGTCGGTGCTCCGCTGCGACGACCCGTCCGGGGGGAGACGGGCGCTGGTGACCACGCCCATCAGGAACGCGGTCAGCCAGTGCCTGGTGGACAGTTCCGGGCCGATGCGCTCGACCAGTTCGGTGGAGGCGTCGGAGTTGAGGCCGAACAGCAGTCGCAGCCGCCGGTCGTAGCGGGCCGGGTCGAGGCCGAGCCGGGCGAGGTAGTGGTGCGCCGGGGAGGTCGCCCAGCCACTCCTGATCCGGGTCGCGACGTGGACCCCGCCCCGGACGAAGAAGGGGACGGCGTCCAGTGCGGCGAGCCCTGGTGCCCGGCTCCAGCCGGTGTCGACCTCCGCGTCCTGCGGCCGGGACGACGGCGCGGGGTCGTCGACCGGGTGGAACGGCAGGGGGAACCGGACGTGCTCCGCCGTGGCCAGGTAGGTGGGCACCCCGAAGGTCCTCAGGTAGCGGGCCAGGACGGGACCGTGCCCGGTCCGGTGGGTGCGGCGGGTGGCGTAGCGGACGAAGCCTTCGGCCCGGCCGGTCGGCAGGACCAGCGCCGTGGTCGGTACGGCACCCACGACACCGGGCGCCCAGCGGTGCCCCGTCAGGGCGGCCATCCGCACCGCGGCCGCGGCGGGCGTGTCGGGGTGGGCGTGCAGGACGAGCGCGGCCTCCGGCGCGGCCCGCACGGCTGCGCTGACCCGCGCGTGGAAGTCCTTCCCGAGGACGGCTCCCTCCTCGATCAGCACGTGGTGGGTGGATCCCGGTGGAGGGGTGGACCAGGCGCGGATCGCGGCATTCGATCCGTTGATCCCCCGCGCCGTCACCACGGCGTACGGTTCGGGCGAAGCCCGTTCGGCCAGCTCCCGGGCGGAGGCCGCCCGTTCCGGCCTGGCCATGACAACGCCGCTCAACCGAATGTGCACGGTCAGGGAACTCCTGTTCTCAAGAGGTGGCGCCGGGAGTCCGGCTGTGGTGGAAGTGGCCCCGTCCCGCCCCGGCGCACGACCGACCGTCAGCCGCGCGCGCCCACCTCACCACGGGGGTGTGCACCCCGCCGCGACCGACCGGCCCCGGGGAGCGTCGGCTGTTCCGGGGAACACGGTGCACGAGATTCGAACAGAGGTCTACACCAATTCAAAAAGTCCGGCCCTCGTTGCACCATGTGCACCGGCCCGCGACCCGGACGGCGGCCTTGATCCGGACCAACCCGATCCTAGGTTCGGCGGGGACGGGATTTCGCGGGCCGACCGGCCGGAACGACCGTGCCGTTCGGCAGAGGCCGGAGCGGCCGGACGGCCGGCCGGGGACGGGCCCGGGAGTCGTCCCGACGACGGTTCAGGCGCCGCGCAGCAGACCCGCGTCGCGGGCGACGACGGCGGCCTGCACCCGGTTGGCGCACTCCAGCTTGGCCAGCAGGCTGCTCACGTGGGTCTTCACCGTGCCCGCCTCCAGGTGCAGCCGCGCCCCGATGTCGGCATTGGAGGCGCCGGTCCCGAGCAGCGCGAGGACCTCGCGTTCCCGGGCGGTGAGGCCGGAGAGCCGGTCGACCCCCTGGCGCGCGGGAGCCGGTTCGTCGCCGGACGCGCTCGCCGCGAGGTACCGGTCGATGAGGTGCCGGGTGACCCGCGGGGACACCACCGGCTCACCGCGCACCACCGTCCGGACCGCCTGGATGAGCTCCTCCGGGGGGCTGTCCTTGAGCAGGAAGCCCGCCGCGCCCGCCCGGAGCGCCCGGGCGATGTCCTCCTCCTCGCCGAAGGTCGTCAGCATGACGACCTTCACCGCGGGGGCCAGCTCGGCGATCCGTTCGGCCGCCGTCAGGCCGTCCGCGCCCGGCATCCTGATGTCGAGCAGCGCCACGTCGACCGGGATCCGGGTGGCCAGCCGGACCGCCTCGTCGCCGTCGCGGGCCTGCGCCACCACGTCCAGGTCGTCCGCGCACCCGAGCACGAGCCTGATGCCGGCCCGGACCAGGTCCTGGTCGTCGGCGAGCAGCACGCGTATCACGATCCGGGGCCTCTCGGGACGGGGATGTCGGTGGGGATCACGGTGTCCTCGACCAGCCGGTCACCGAGGAAGCAGTACCGGTGCACCGCCAGCCGGACCGCCCCTTCGTCACCGTAGTCCGGAAAGTACTCGCACCCGGCACCGGCCGGCGGCTCGGGCTCCTGCCCCCGGACGGCCGCCCGCGCGAACGGATCCCCGAGGCCGTGGTCACGGACGAAGGCCTCGCGGGACGGTTCGGCGGACGGCAGCAGCAGCGCCGCGCCTCCGCGGTACGGGACGAAGACGAATAGGAGGGACTCCATGCACCTGGCACAGATCGTTCTCGTGGCGGAGACCGCCCTCGTCCTCGTCGGGGTGGGATGGATGCTCCTCGCGGTACGCCACCGTACCCGCATGGCGGGCGCGACCCGGGCCCGGCACGAACTGCTCGCGCCCACAAGGGAACTGCTGTCGGCAGCGGCCCTGGGCCTGGGGACAGGATGGGCGGTGACCCGGCATGAGGTTCCCGACCTGCTCTCGCTGGCGATGCTCGGCGTGCTGCTGCCCGCCACGGCCGGAATGGCCGTGGCGCTGATGGTCGGGCAGCGGGGCGTGCCGACCCGCAGCACCCGCGGATGGCTGGTGCTGACGGTGCCGCTCCTGGGCGGCGCCACGGCCGGGATGTACCCCTCGCTGTTCTGACACCGGCCCCCCGGCACGAGGAACGCGAGAAGGGCCTCCTGGCCGTCCGATCGGATTCCGACATCCGACCGGCCACCAGGAGGCCCTGAACCACACCCCGGCCGCTCCGCACCCCACCCGGTCGGGACCGGGCCGGGGTGCGCCTCACGAGCGGCGCGGCGGCTTCCCGCACCGGGGCGGCGCGCCCGTCACGCGTCCGCGGTCTGGACCTCACGCGGCGCGGCGGCGGTCTCGGCGGACTTCTGCGGCCGGTCGGCGAGCTTGAGCCAGACCACGCCGGCGATGATCACGGCCAGCCACACGGCCTTGGCCGGGGTGAGGCTCTCGTCGAAGACGACGGGCCCCAGCAGGGCCGCGCCGACCGACCCGATGCCGGCCCAGACGGCGTAGCCGATGCTGACGTCGATGGTGCGCAGCGCGGCACTCAGGGCCCAGAGGGTCAGCAGGAAGAAGACGACGGCGACCAGTGACCAGGTCAGCCGGGTGAAGCCGTGGCTTCCACCGACGGCGAGCGCGTAGCCGACTTCGAAGCCGCCGGCGAGCAGGAGCATGATCCACGGGTTGACCGAGTTGCGGCCGGTGTCGGACATGTGCACGGGTCCTTTCGGGAGGTGGAGCCGGGTGGGGGCGGGAGGATCAGGCAGCGCCGCTGAGCTGGAGGCCGACGACGCCGGCGATGATGACGGCGATGCCGACGGCCTTGCGCCAGTTCAGGCGCTGGCCGAAGAGCAGGGCGCCGAGGAGGGTGATGCCGACGCCGGCGACGGAGGTCCAGATCGCGTAGCCGACACCGACGTCGAAGGTCAGCAGTGCCTTGCTGAGGAAGAAGGTGCCGAGGGCGCCGGTGATCAGGGTCACGGCGGTCCACGTACGGTTCTTGAAGCCTTCGGCCTTGCCGGCCGCGATGGCGACGGCGATCTCGAAGATGTCCGCGATCGCGAGGTAGAACCACTGCATGGCTGGTCCTTTCGTTCTTGGGAGGTCGGCGTTGACGGGGAGAGGTGGAGCGGGGAGAAGACGGGGGGAACAGGGGGAAGCGGTAGATCAGGGGAAGCGGGGGAACGCGGGAAGGCAGAGGGAACGCAGGGGGGAACGCGGGGGGGAAGGCGGGGAGCCGGGCGTCAGGGCCGGTTCAGCAGCCGTCGATCCCGCAGGCGGGAGCGGCGCCCCCGAGGGCCTCCTGCTCGGCCTGGGCGTCGAGCACGGCCTTGCGGATCTGGGCGACGGAGGGCACGCCCTCGATGCGGTGGCGTCCGTCGATGATGATCGTGGGCGCGACGGAGACCCGGTTGGCCTCCGCGTCCCGCAGCGCCGCCCGGTGCGCCTCGGTGTACCGGCCGGAGGTCAGTGCCTCGGCGAAGTCGGCGCTGTCCAGGCCGAGTTCGGCGGCGATGTCGGCGAGGACGGCCACCTCGCCGATGTCCCGGTTCTCCTGGAAGAAGGCCCGCAGCACCCGGGGGGTGTACTCCGCGGCCCGGCCGTGCTCGGCCGCGTACCGGTAGCCCTCGAAGGCCAGCCGGGTGTAGGGCTGCGGCGAGACCGTCGGGAGGGTGATGTCCACGCCGAGGCGGCGGGCCATCGGGTAGACGGCGCGGTCCCAGATCGCCGGCAGGTAGTCGTCCTCCGGGCGCAGCGTCGGGGTGGGGTGGGGCCGCAGCTCGAACGGCATCCACTCGATGTCGACGTCGAGGTCGCGGGTGGCCTCGTGCAGCGGGCCCTCGGCCAGCATGCAGAAGGGACAGACGTAGTCCGACCAGACCTTGATGCCGATCCTGCCGGTTGCCGTTCCGCTCACGGCCGCCCCCGCTCCATGGTGAGGAAGTCCTCGAACGGCGCCGTGCCTTCCGGGATCTGGATCGAGGTGACCTTGATCGGCCAGGTCTCCGGGTCCTCGGCGAAGATCGAGTACGAGCTGGTGTAGTCGAAGCCGTACCGCGCGGCCGTCTTGCGGTCGACCACGTTGACGATGTGGCTGACGCTGAAGTACAGCGACGCCATGTAGCACAGGGCGCAGGGCTCGCCGGAGGCGATCAGGGTGGATCCGGCGGTGGCGTGCAGTCCGTACTTGGCGGCGGCCGCCCGCAGTGCGGTGACCTCGGCGTGCGCGGTGGGGTCGTTGTCCTCGCGCACCCGGTTGACACCGGTGCCGAGGATCCGGCCGCTGTTGATCACCACACCGGAGAACGGGATGCCGCCCTTGGCGACGTGCTCGCGGCTGATCCGTACCGCCTCGCGGGCGTACTCGGTCAGCTCGCTCTCGGAGAGTTCGGAATAACGCAACGCTGCTCCCCCGCTCAGACCGCGGTCGCGGTGTCGACGGTGGGTGCCGTGGGATCAGGCATGGAGTCCCCAGGTAGTTGCTTGTATGTACATGTTGTTTTTGCCCGTGAGAACCTCAGGCGGACAGGTAGAGCTTGCATGAACATACATCTTGCTGTCAATCGCCGGCGGTGAAGAACTTCGCCTGACCCACGCTCATCAGCTCATGCCGGCACGACAATTGGGGCATCGTCGACCCCGCGCCGAGCGCGTCGGGCGTGCCGGGAGGGGTCGGCGGCGCGC
Organism: Kitasatospora sp. NPDC001309; assembly: GCF_042896295.1. Classification (NCBI taxonomy): domain Bacteria; kingdom Bacillati; phylum Actinomycetota; class Actinomycetes; order Kitasatosporales; family Streptomycetaceae; genus Kitasatospora; species Kitasatospora sp. NPDC001309. The sequence continues at coordinate 58,850 of NZ_JBIAXC010000007.1, forward strand.
CCGAAGCGACGGCTCAGACTGCTACGGGGTACCCCAGGGAGGCTTCCCGGACCCACCGGGAGCAGGGCACGAGCGGCGGCCTCGCCAGACCGTCGGTTCCGGCGCCCGGGCCGGGGCGGAAGGCCCGCATGCCGAGGTCGGCCGCCAGGCGGCTGTAGGTGAAGGCGGCCGAGACCAGGGCCATGTGGTGGTGCCACCCCGGGAACGAGCGGCCCTCGAAGTCCCTCAGCCCGAACCGCCGTTCGAGCAGCTCGACGGTCTCCCCGGTCGCGGCGTGCCGTTCCGCGTACTCCAGCAGCTCGTCGACCGGCCGGTGCACCATGCTGGTGAGCCAGAGCTGCCCCGCACCCGTCGCGTCCTCGTCGGGCTGGGTGAAGAGCCGGAACGGCTGCGGTCTCTGGTCGGCCGCGACGGCGCCGGGGACCTGCACCAGGCCGTCGCGCACGGACGCCCAGCCCGCTCTGCAGACCCCGGAGCGCACCTCTGGGCACCGCTCGCTCACCGTCCGGGCCGCCGCGGCCACCGGCCGGCGGGAGCCGGAGGCCTGGTGCTCCAGCGGGGCCAGCGGGAAGCTGTCCGGGATCGCGACCGCGAAGTCCAGCCCGCGCCGGGTCAGGCCCTCGACGAGCCGGCGCGAGTCCAGGTAGCCGTCCAGGTCGACCACCACCGGGACCGGGTCGTACTGCGAGGTCTGCGCCATCTGGTCGATCAGGTTGAGGAGTTGGCCCTCGCACGAGGCGGTGGCGGTGTGCGGGATCCGGGCCTGCTCGCGGAGCGGCCCCTGGGCGGCCCACGTCTCCGGCAGGAACAGGCACCAGCCCACGGGGAACTCCCCCGCCTCCGTCGACATGAAGACCGCCATGCCGATCTGGCAGTTGACGGTCCGTCCGGTGTGCGGGATGAAGCGGCGGTGCACCCCGCAGGACTTCTCACCGCGCTTGGGCAGCACCACGGGGGCGATCGTCCAGGCCTTGGGCCGGGCCCGGTCCTCGACCCACTGCCGGAGCTGGTCGCAGACCGGATCCCACTCCCAGGGGCTCTCGTTGACGAACTGGTGCAGGGCCTGCGAAGCGGTCGGGGAGTCGCTCGACACGGCCGCCAGCCGGCGGATGGACTTCTTCCCGGGCGTGCTGAGGAGGCCGTTGACGTAGGTGTGGGCCCACTTGCGCTGGTCAGCTCGGCGCAAGTGGCCGAACAGCTGGTCCGTGAACTGGGTGACGGAGTCCCATCCCCTCATAGCTACCCCTCCCGTGTTGCGGCTGCGGCTTTCACACAGATCCACCCACACTAAAGAATGAGCACTATTTTTTTCTCGGGTAAAGGACTTCCGGTCGCCACTTCGCCAACTCGATACAAAGCCCTGGCGCGAATCGCCCGCGCCCGGCCCGGGGAAGGGGCGGCCGGGGTCGGCGGTCCGCGCGGGAAATGGAATCGCCCCCGCGGATCCGGGCACGGCACGCCCTGCGGGACATCGGCCCCGCAGGTCAGGGGCGTGCCGCCGGGTGTGCCCGCGGTCGCCGTACGTCTACCGCCCGGTCACCCCTCGTTGCGGGCAGCGTCGCCCCGGGACGGGGCGCGCAACCGCGGCGGGGCGGGCGTCCGGTCGTGCTCGCAGGGGTCGGAGCCGTCCTCCGGCCGGGCGCCGAAGCCCGCCCCGGCCCGCCGCCACAGTCGGCCGAGCTCGTGCTCGACGACGCTGACCGGGCGGCCGGAGCGCAGCTGCGCCTCGGCGCCGGCCAGCAGGTAGGCGACCAGCAGTTCGATGTCGGCGAGCTCCGCGTCGGTGGTGCCGCCCGCCCGGGCCAGTTCCAGCGCGTGCAGCAGGGCGGGCCGCCAGGCCTGTTCCCAGGCGCCCTGCGAACCGGGGCACTCGTGCGCGAGCCGCATCGCCGCGTGGGCCCGGACGTCCTGCTGGAGGAAGGCCGCCAGCAGCTGGGTGAGCCGGCTGACCGCGGCCAGCCCGGGCGTCGTGAGCTGCTGGACCTCGTCCAGCGCCGAGGAGGTCGCGGCCGCCCCCGCCCTGAGCACCTCCTGCGCGAGGTCCTCCTTGGTCAGGAAGTGGAAGGTCAGCGCACCCGAGGTGACCCCGGCGGACTGGCTGATCCGCGCCAGGGTGGCGCCGGCGTAGCCGTGCCGGGCGAACTGTCCGGCGGCGGCGTCGATCAGGGCGGAGCGGGTCTGTTCCGCGCGGGCCTGCCTCAGCACTGCGGCGCGCGCCGGTACCGCGCGACGGGTGCGGCCGCGGACCGTTGGACGCCCCAGGGACTTCGTGTGAGCTGCATGGCCCCTCCGGCTCGTTCGTGCACCAGCCCCCGTGACGACGCGGCAAGCATACCCCGGTCCCGGCGGCGTCCTGACGTATCGTCGAACTCGCGTTCACCTGGCTCGACCTGCGGCGATCCCCTCCGCGCCACCGGGAACCGGGGCGTGGTGGAAGCGTGGCCGGAGCGTGGCCGAGACGTGGCGGAAGCGTGGCCGGGCGGGGGCGTGACGGTCCTCGGGAGGTTGCGTGAGGCCGAGTACGGCACCGCACCCCGGGGCAGGGAGGCCCGGGGTGCGGTGGATCCGGAGTGCCCGGGAAAACCGCCGGGTGCGCGGCGGGCCCGACGGGCGGCGGGAGGATCCATTCCGATCGGCGGCGAATAGGCATTGACCGAATAGCGAATTGCGATAAGCGGGTCGAGCACCGGCCGGGCGGCCGGGAAAAGCGGAGCGCCGGGTCCCGTTATCTCACCGGGACTTCACAAATGACCGCACCCTCCGCGGGCGCCGCCGGCCGACGGACGGGCGGCACCGAATGGCGGACGCCGCGGAATGGGCGGACGTCACCGAATGGCGGGCACGTACGAGTCGTCCACCCGACCGTCCGCCGTCGCCGGGTCGAAGGTCGTCGCGGGCGCCTCGTCCCCGCGCGAGCCGTTGCGGCGGTCGTACCGCAGGAAGTCCGACAGCTGGTCCGTGCGCCGCAGGTGCCCCTTGACCAGGACCACGCCGAACAGGTGGTCGCCGTCCTCCCGCCAGCAGACCAGCGGGATGCGGTAGGTGTCGCCCTCCGGCGTCCCGAAGACGGCCTCGTAGGCCTGTGCGTCCAACAGGCTCACGCGTGGCCGTCCTTCGGGGTCGTGGTGAACAGCTGTCCGTAGTCGGTGATCTCCTGAGCGGTCCCGGCGGCGCCGGCCAGGTGGAGGGCGTGCCAGAGGATCACCTGGTTCGCGGTGACGACGTTGAACCCGAGCTCCTCCTCCAGCGGCTTGATGGTGCCCACCGCCCGGATGCCGTTGCCGGCCACCAGGACGGCGTCCGGCCGGTGCTCCGCCACCGTGCCGCGGATCCAGGCCGACAGGTTCTCCGGCGTGATGGCCTTCTGGTTCGACGGCAGTCCGCAGGGGGCGTGGTGGACCACCTCGTAGCCGAACTCGCGGAAGTAGTCGGCTCCTTGGCCGGAGAGCGAGTCGGTGAACCACGGCGGGTTCACCAGCGCGATCCGGCGGGCGCCCAGGGCGTCGAACGCGGCCCGGGCGGCCTTGGTGGTGCCGGTGATCGGCAGCCCCCGGGTGACGGGCAGCAGTCGCTCGTACAACTCCCGTTCGCCCTGGGCCTTCAACGCGTAGCTGGAGGAGGTGAACCCGAGCGTCAGGGCGTGCAGCGGGGAGGCCGCGAGCAGTTCGACGGCCTGGTCCAGGTACGGGGCCTGGACGAAGGACAGGATCGGGTCGTACGGGATCTTCTCGTCCATCTCACCGCCCGCGCGCATGGCGGCGAAGTGCACGCGCGATCCGTGGACGGAGACGGAGGCGGGGGCCACGGCCTGCAGTTCGGCCTCCGGGCCGACGTCGGCGTGCGGCACGACCACGCCGATCCGGGTCGAGGCGTCCCATCCGTCGACGGGCGGCGGGGTGCTGGTCATGGGGGTTCTCCTACCGGGTGAGGGTGGACTCTTCGGCGAGGCGGCCGCCGTGGACGGTGCCGGTGCCCGTGGTGTCGAGGAACTTGGGGTGCTTGCGGCGCATGGTCTCGATGACGAACTCGTAGGGGAGGTCGTCGAAGCTGCCGTGGTCGGTCAGGAACTCCATCGCGCCGCCGCCGTCGTGGGGGTGGTGGAGGCTGTCGTTGACGCCGTCGAACTCCAGGGCGCGCATGCCGTAGAGCTTGCAGAGCAGCTTGTTGAACACCGGGGTGACCTTGATCCACTTGCCGTCCAGGTACACCTGGGCGAGCGAGTGGAAGAACACGTCGCCGCCGATGTGGGACAGCAGGCGGGGCGAGGCCAGGTGGTTGCGCACGTCGCCGTAGACCAGCCGGGAGGGGATGCCCAGGGCGCGCACCCCGGCCGCGTACAGCGCGGCCTTGTGCAGGCAGAACCCGGACTTGGTGGTGGCGGTGGTGGAGGCCCGCAGGCCCTCCCGGGAGAGCGGGGCGCCGTAGACCTCGTAGTCGACGCCGTCGCGCACCGCGTAGTACAGCTCGATCGCGTTGGTGCGCCGGTCCGCCGAACGGTCCCGGACGGCGTGGTCGACGAAGGCCTGCACCGCGTCGCTCTCGTGGTCGAGGAACTCGGTGGAGCGGGTGAGGTGGTCCAGTGTGTCGGTCATGTCGGGATTCCCGTCGGTCAGAGTCCAGCCAGCATGGCGATCCGGTTGCGCTGGATCTCGGAGGTACCGGAGTAGATCGTTCCGGCGATCGAGTTGCGCAGGTCGCGCTCGACGCCGTACTCGGTCAGCACGCCGCGGCCGCCGTGGATCTGCACCGCGTCGAGCGCGGTCTGCACGTTGGCCTCGGAGACCACCGTCTTGGTGGCCGCGAGGTCGAACGCGGCGTCCTCGTTCCGCTCGACCTTGGCGCCGGTGTCGGCGAGCCACTTGCGGGCCGTCTCCACCCGGATCTTCATGTCCGCGATCTTGTGGGAGATGCCCTGGTAGGAGCTGATCGGCCGGCCGAACTGGCGGCGCTCCTTGGCGAAGGCGATGGTCTCCTCCACCCGCCGGGTCATCTCGCCCAGGGTGATGGAGAAGCCGAAGAGCACCTCGCGCTTCATCACGTAGTCCAGGACCCGGAAGCCGGAGCCCTCCTGCCCGACCCGCTGGGAGACCGGGACACGCAGCTCGTCGAAGGAGAGCGTGCCGATCGGGCTGGTGCGCAGGCCGATCTTGTCCATCGCGGGGCCCACGGTCAGGCCGGGGGTGCCGGCCTCGACGAGCAGGGTGGTGAGGCCGAAGGGGCCGGGCTTCCCGGTGCGGACGTAGAGCAGGAACAGGTCGGCGACCGGGGCGTTGGTGATGAACATCTTGTCGCCGCTGACCACGTAGTGGTCCCCGTCGCGGCGGGCGACGCTGGCCAGGTTCATGGCGTCCGAGCCACCGGAGCTCTCGGTGATCGCGTGGGCGGTGATCAGCTCACCGGACATGATCCGCGGGAGGTACTTCTCCTTCAACTCCTGGGTCGCGAACCGTTGCAGGGGCACGCCGACGGACACGATCTGGGTCGAGGCGGAGAAGGACAGGCCCGCGTCCCGGGAGGTGTGGCCCAGTCCCTCCAGGGCCCGCATCGTCCGGGTGAGGCCGTGCCCGGCGCCACCGAACTCGGGCGCGAAGTGCACCCGCAGGAGTCCGGTCTCCCGCAGGGCCTTCCACTTGTCGTGGGGGAACTCGCCTGCCGCGTCCAACTCGCTGGTGTTGGCGTTGAGTTGCTCCGCCCACGGGGCGGTGAGGTCGAAGAGGTCATCGTCCATGGGGGGTCCTGGGGTCCATTCCGGGGTCGGTCGTGCTGCGGAGGATCGGGGTCGTGCCGTGGCGGGGTGCCACGGCCCGGCCCGGCCACGGGCTCGGGGCGGCGCGTGGCCGGGCCGGGTCCGGTCTTGGCGCGGAGCCGTGCGGGGCTCCGCGCCGGGACCGGTTCGACCGGCCGGCGGTGGGGCGCCGGCTGATCGGCGGCTCAGTACTGGGAGTAGCCGTCCTCGGAGAGGACGTGCTTCTCGTCGCCGTTGATCGGCGGGTTGAAGATCGACACCAGGTGGAGGTCCTCGTCGGCCGAGGCCACCAGGTGGTGCGGGTCGTGCTGGTTGAGGACGTAGATGGTGCCCGGGACGATCTTGTGGCGGGTACCGTCGTGCTCCACGACCTCACCGGAGCCGCTGATGCAGTAGCAGGCCTCCAGGTGGTTGCGGTACTGCAGGGCGCTGGAAGTGCCCTTGCGCACCAGGGTGTCCGCGACGGCGAAGCCCATCCCGTCGCTCTTGGTCAGCAGGCGGGTGCTCAGGCCGTTGCCCCACTCGACGGGGGCGACATCATCGAGGCTGCGGGTGAACATCTCTGTGGTTCTCCTTCGGAATAGGGTGGGAACTACGGGTGTTGCGGAGGTACGGGCCTTGCGGGTGTGCGGCTCTTGCGGGGTGGAGCGGCTCTTGCGGGGTGGTCAGGCGGCCACGGCCGGGCTGTGCTCCGTGATCACGGCGGCGATGGCGTCCAGGGTGCGGAAGTCGTCCGGGCCGAAGTCGATGTCGTCGACGGGGATCCGGTAGGCCGTGGTGAAGTGCGCGAGCATCCGCACCAGGCCCAGGCTGTCGATGACTCCGGACTCGATTAGGTCGTAGTCGCCGGTGAGGTCCGATACGTCCTCGCCGGCCAGGAACTGGTCCACCACGTAGGCGCGGACCTCGGCGGCTATGGCGGTGCTGCTCATGCGGTGGTCTCCTTCAGACGGGTCTGCTTGATCAGGTTCCGGTCGGGCTTTCCGGTCGACGTACGGGGCAGCGGAAGGGCGGTGAGGTGCACCGAGGCCGGGATGGCGTGGCGCGGCAACTCCCGCCCCAGGTGGGCGCGGAGGCCCAGGGTGGTGAGGGCGCTGCCCGGGCGCTGGGCGACGTGGGCGTGCAGGCGGACACCGGCCTCCGGGTCGGGAAGCGGCACGACCACGGCCTCGGCGACGTCGGGGTGGGCCGCGATCACGGTCTCCACCTCCTGGAGGTTGGTGCGCACGCCCCTGACCTTCACGTGCCAGTCCGCGCGCCCCTCCAGGAAGTAGAGGCCCTCGGTGTTGCGGGTGACGATGTCGCCGGTGCGGTAGAAGACCCGGCCGTCCAGCTGGGTGAACACCGCGTCGTTGAGCTCCCGGCGCAGGTAGCCGGTGGTCTGGAAGGGTGTGGACACCAGGAGTTCCCCGGTGCCGACCGTGGCGAGGCGCCGGCCGTCGGAGTCGACGACCACGGCCTCGGTGCCCCGGATGGGGCGGCCGACGGGCATCGGCCCGGTCGCCGCCGGGTCGACCCGGTGGATGAACGAGTCGTTGGTCTCGGTGCAGCCGAAGACGTTGTGGAAGGCGGCCCCGGGGAACGCGGGGGCGACCCTGGCGAGCAGGTCCGCCGGCATCCGGTCACCGGTGAAGATCGCGTGGCGTACGGCGGGGAAGGTGCCGCCGTGGTCGAGCAGCAGCCGGTACACCATCGGCACGCCCTGGACGAAGGTGACCCGGTGCCGGGCGGCGAGCCCCGCCAGGTGGGCGGCGTCGGTGGCCCGCTGCTGCTCCACCAGGACGACGGTGGCGCCCAGTTGCAGGAAGGTCCAGATGTCGAGCAGGGCGAGGTCGAAGTTGAGCGGGGCGTAGGACAGCGCGGTGTCCTCGGCGGACAGCGCGAACTCGCTGACGGCCCAGTCGGCGAAGGCGTCGAACCCGGCGGTCTCGATCGGCACGATCTTGGGGGTGCCGGTCGAGCCCGAGGTGGTCAGCAGCAGCCTGGTCCGGGCCGGGTCCGGCACCGCGAAGCCCGTCGCCTCGGCCTCGTCCGCCGGTACCGGCGCCGCGGCGAGCGCGCCGTCGGCGGTCGCGGTGAGCCGGTGGGAGACCCTGGCCTGCTGCGCCAGGCGCTCCAGTGCGGCACTGCCCAGGTCCGGGGAGGGGGCGAGGGCGACCAGGCCCTCCTGGGCGACGGCGAGCAGCAGGGCGACGGTCTGCGGGTTCTTGTGCGCCGGCACGCACACCGTGCCGCCGGACGGGAGGTCCAGCGCCGACAGGTGCTTGCGCAGACTGCGGGTCAGGTCGTTCAGCCGGCCGTAGGTGACGGCCTGGTCGTTGAAGTGGAGCGCGATGTGGTGGGGCCGCTCGTCGCCGTGGGCGGCGACGGTCTCGGCCAAGCGGGACGATGGCACGGCGGGATTCCTCGCGGTCGGCTCAGCCGCCGGTAACGGGTACCGATCGGCTGTTCGAATTCGTGCGGTGTCGAGGAAGACCGTACCGGGCGAAGTCCATGCTTGGTCAAGCATGCACTTGCCGAAGTGGGTGTGACGCAGACCACCAGACTTGCATGACCAAGCAAAAGACCCCGAACGCGGAATGCGTTCGGGGCCGGGATGGGCGGGCGGAGGCGCCACGCCGGCGCGCCACAGCCGTCCGGGACCGGGGGGAGCCCGGGACCGGACCACTGTGCCGCGCCGGGGGGGCGACGGGTCAGACCTGGGTCGCGCGCAGGGCCTGGACCGTGGGGCCCAGTTCGGGGTCTGCGGTGAAGGAGTTCAGCGCGGAGGAGAGGACCTCCGCGTAGGTCGCCCGCGCCGCCTGGTAGCGCTGGCGCCCCTCGTCCGTGATCACCGCGTAGACCCCGCGCTTGTCCGAAGGACACAGGTCCTTGAAGGCGAAGCCGGCCGTTTCGAGCCGGCCCACCAGCCGGGTCACCGACGACTGCCCCAGGCCGACCCGGTCGGCCAGGTCCTGCATCCGCAGCTCGCTCGTCGAGGAGTGGTGCAGGTGCTCCAGGGACCGGTACTCCGACAGTCCGATCCCGTGCTGGCGCTGGAGCGCCAGGGCCAGCTCCCGCTCCACGAACGAATGGAGCGTCAGCACCCGCCCCCAGGCTGCCTGGTCGGAGCTGCGCAGCGGCGCGTGCGGTGAGGTTGCCATAAATGCCTCCCTTGCAGAGGTGTTGCTTGACAGAAGAGTACATGCGCATGCAAGATCCTGGCGCCCCCGATTTTTATTCCGTGGGTCCCCCAAGCGCAGTTCATTGCACGTACAAGCAAACATTCTGCCTGTTCAGCGCCACCGCAGGAGCGCGGGCCGCCTCGGCCCCGCCACACACCGCTCCTGCCCCCGTCCCCATCGGCGACACCCGCTTCGAGGGAGTCCCGAGCCCCAGCACCTGCGCGGGGCGATCCTCGACGCGCAGGCCCACCAGGACGTCGCCGACGACGGCGCCGCCTGCCGCACCGAAGGAACCTGCTGACATGAGCATCCGTGCCCACTTCGCCTCCGCGGCCCAGCCGCCGTCCCCGGAGCCGGGGCGCCACGTCCTCGCCACCGTGACCTACGGCGCCGCCACCGGCCTCACCCGGGTCGAGCACGGCCACCCCGACCTGACCATCCCGATGGCGGTCACCAACGGCGACGCCTTCCGCGAGGTGTGGACCGTCGCCGAACGGCCGCGCTGGGTCCTGCGCGAGGACAGCGCCTACGCCCACGACGGCCGACACCTCTTCGTCGCCGGCCTCCTGCCCGAGCAGTCGGTCTACACCCCACCGGTGCGGGAGATGTACGAGAAGGCCTTCGCCCTGGTCAACCACCTCGACTACGGCCACGTCTTCCGGATGTGGAACTTCGTCGGCGACATCCTCGGCGCCAACGCCGAAGGCATGGAGGTCTACCGGGACTTCGTCCAGGGCCGCGCCCAGGCCTTCCAGACCTACATGGGCGACACCACCGCCCAACTCCCCGCCGCCACCGGGATCGGCACCCAGGGCCGCGGCATAGCCTTCGTCCTGCTGGCGACCAGAAGAGGCGTGCCCCGCCACCTGGAGAACAGCCGGCAGACCTCCGCCTACCACTACCCCGACCAGTACGGTCCCAAGTCGCCGAGCTTCGCCCGCGCCACGCTCCTGGACGACACCCTCTACGTCTCCGGCACCGCGTCCATCCTCGGCCACGAGACCGTCCACCCGGGCGACGTGCGGCGCCAGACCCGGGAGACCCTGGACAACATCGCCCACCTGATCTCCCGCGAGAACCTCGCGGCCCAGGGCATCGACGCGGGACACGACCTCAAGGACCTACGGATGATCAAGGCCTACGTGCGACATGAAGACGATGTTCCGGCGGTACGCGCTGTCTGTGAGGAGACACTTGGTCTGGGTACTGAGGTGAAGTACCTCAACGTCGCCGTCTGCCGGGACGACCTCCTGGTCGAGATCGAGGGCCTCGTCCCCGCCGTGGGGTGGGACCAGTGACCGCCCTCAAGGTCGGCATCGTCCTGCCCGGCCGCGAGGCCGTCGTCGACGAGGGCCCCTACCCGGCCAACCTCGCCTCGATCGCCGCCCTGGCCGAGGAGTCCGGCTTCGACTCGATCTGGGCCGGCGAATCCCCGCTCGCCCGCTCCCGGATGAACCCGCTGCTCGCCCTCGCCGCAGCCTCCTCGGCCACCGAGCGGGTGCAGTTGGGCACCGCCGTGCTGATGCCGCTGCGCGCCCCCGTCCACCTGGCGCACGAACTGGCCTGCCTGGACCGGATCTCCGGCGGCCGGGTGATCGCCGGCATCGGCTCCGGCTTCGCCTCCCCCGCGACCGAGCGCGAATTCGCCAACTACGGGCTGGACTTCGCCACTCGCTTCGGGCGGATGCGGGAGACCGTCGAGATCTGCCAGGCACTCTGGGCCGCCCGCGGCGAGCCCGTCTCCTACGAGGGAAAGCACTACCGGCTCCAGGACGCCGCCCTGCTGCCCCTGCCGCACCAGCCGCAGGGCCCGCCGCTGTGGATCGCCCACTCCGGCCCCCAGATGCTGCGCCGGGCCGGCCGCGGCTTCGACGGCTGGATGCCGACCTCCACCACCCCCGAGAACTACGGCGCGGGCTGGGAGCAGGTCACCGCCGCGCGCGAGGAGGCGGGCCGCCCCGCCGAGGCGGTCACCGGCTCCGTCTACCTCTCCGTCGCGGTCGACCGCACCCGGGAGCAGGCCGAGGAGACCCTCTGGTCGTACTTCCGCGCCTACTACGGCCTCCCGCTCACCACCATGCGCACCACCCAGGGGATCTTCGGCGGAACCCCGCAGGAGGTCGCCGACTGGCTCCACCAGTACGTCAAGAACGGCGCCCGCCACCTGATCCTGCGCCTGCCCACCGCCGAGCTGACGGAGGCCGCCTACCGCGACGCGGTCCGGCGGACCGCGCAGGAGCTCCTCCCGCTCCTGCGCGAGCTGTGAACGGCCGGTCCCAGGCGCCGGGGTGGGCGGTGTGGGCGGCGGCGTGGCCGATCACCGCCGTGTTCATGCTGTCCAACATCCCCACCCCGCTGCTCGCCCTCTGGAAGGACCGCATCGGCTTCTCCACCGGCACCACGACGGTCATCTTCGCCGCGTACATCGGCGGACTGCTGCTCGCCCTGCCGTTCACCGGCGCCCTGGCGGACCGGTACGGCACCCGCCGGGTGCTGGCCCCCGCCCTGGTCGCCGGACTGGTCTCCTGCGCGCTGTTCATGACGGCCACCCACGTCCTGACCCTGATCGTCGCGCGGCTGCTCACCGGCGTGGCGGTCGGCGCGGTGCTCTCCGCCGGCACCGCGGCGGTCTCCCACGTCGGGGGCCCCGGGCGGCGCCCGCAGGCGGTCCTCGCCGGATCGGTGGCCATCGGCACCGGCCTGGCCGCCGGCCCCCTGCTCGGGGGCAGCGTCTCGCAGTACTGGACGGCCCCCACCGTCACCGTCTTCGTCCTGGAGGGGGTCCTGCTCCTGACCGCCCTGGCGGTCGTGTACACCCTCCACCTGCCGCCCGTGCCGGTCTCCCGGGAGGAACCCGCGCCGGGGTGGCTGCGCCTGCCGTCCGTCCCCCGGGTCAACCGCCGCGGCCTGGCCACCAGCCTGCTGGTCTACATCCCCGGCATGACGGGGACGTCCCTGCTGCTCGCGCTCGGGCCGATCCTGCTCGCCTCCCTGCTGCACACCGGCAACCGGCTGGTGACCGGCGGGATCGGCTTCATGATGTTCGGCGCCTCCACCGGCGTCCAGTTCGCGATCCGGAACCTGCCGCTGGGGCGGATCCTCACCATCGCGGGCGTCGTCACCGGCGTCGCCATGCTCGGCACCGCCACCGCCGTCCGCGCCCACTCCCTCGCCCTGCTCACCCTCGCCGCGGTCGCCGCGGGCGTCGGGCAGGGCATGGGCCAGTACGGCGGCTTCTCCCGGCTGGGGACGGAAGTCGTCCCGACCCGGCTCGCCGAGGCCAACGCGGCGCTCAGCGCGGGCGGTTACCTGTTCGCGGGCATCCTGCCCATCCTGACCGGCTACCTGAGCGACGCCGCCGGGATCGCCACCTCCTCCACCGTGTTCGCCTCCCTCACCGGCGCCGCGGCCCTCGCCGGCGCCCTCCTGGTCGGCACCCTCCGGGCGCGCACCCCCGTCGAGGAGGTACGGGAGCCCTCGAAGGTGCCGGCCTCCTGAACGGCCCGCCCGCTGCGGCCGGATCGCGGCGGGCGGGCTGCCCCCGCGGTCCGCGTGGCGGTCAGCCGACCGCCACGGGCACCCGCTCCGGCACGGCCAGCGCCGCGAGGCGGCGCAGGCTGGCCCGGCGCTGGAGCGCGGCGAGACCGGTGGACGCCGCACCGAGCGCCAGCCAGCCCACCGGGCCGGCGGCCATCACCACACCGGTCAGCAGCACCGGCCCCACCGACTTCTGGACCGACTGGGACATCCCCGCCACCCCCAGGTAGGAGGCCCGGGCCCGCGGCGGCGCCAGGCTGACCGCCAGCTCCCAGGAGCTCACCGAGCGCATCAGCTCCGCGAGCGTGACCAGCGCGGCCGCGGCCAGCAGGGCGAGCGAGGCGGTCAGCGGGCCGCCGCCGGTGGAGAGCGCGATCAGCAGGCAGCTCGCGAGCAGCGTCACCCCGTACCAGCCGACCGCCCTGGTCGCCCCGCCCGGCCGCTCCGCCCAACCGGAGACGCGCAGTTGCAGCACCACCACCAGCACGGTGTTGAGGGTGAGGAAGGCCGGCACCACGGCGTGCGGCGCGTCGGTGTGGTGGATCAGCCAGAGCGGCAGGCCGACGTTGAGCACGGAGTCGTCGAGGCACATCGGCAGGTCCAGCAGCACGAACAGCAGGTAGCCGCGGTCGCGCCAGGGGCTCGGCACGGCGCCGCCCCCGGCGGCGGACGCCTCCGCTTTCGCCTTCGCCCCCGCTTCCGCCTCCGCCGCCGCAGCGCCCAGACCGCGCCCGGCCGGCTCCTCGGTGCGCCGGATCAGGGCGGCGGCCAGCAGGTACGAGAGCGCGTTGGCCACGATCAGCGCCCGGTACGCGGTGGTGGTGCCGAACGCCAGGCCGATCGCCGCGACGCCCGTCCCGACCGCATAGCCGCCGTTGGCCACGCTGCGGAACAGCGCCTGGTAAGTGGCCCGCCGCTCGCCCGCGACCCGGGTGGCGAAGAGCATCTCCAGGGTCTTGGCGCCGCGTTCGGCCAGGCAGGTCAGCGCGACCGAGACCAGCAGCGCGGTGAAGTCCTGGACCACCAGCAGCAGCGCCATGGTGGCCACCCGCAGCAGGTGGCAGCCGATCAGCAGCCCGCGCACCGAGAAGCGTTCGGCGGCCCGTCCGGACAGCGGCGAACCGATGATCCCGGCCACCGCGCCCACCCCGAGCAGCAGGCCGAGCCGCCCGGCGTCCATGCCGCAGACATAGGTGAAGTACAGCACGGACGCGGCCGCCCACACCCCGGTGCCGGTCCGGTCCACGCCCTGGGCCAGCAGCATGACGCGGGCGTCCCGCCCGCCCGGCGGCCGCCGCAGCTGCGACCACAGTCCGTTCCCCCGCATGAAAGGTCCTCGTTTCGCGTCCACCGTCAATCTCGACATCAAGATACTTCATGTCGAGATAGTCATGGAACCCCGGTCCCGCATACCGGACGCCCGCCGGCCGGCCACCCCCTCGACGCCCGGCGGACCGTGCGCCACACTCTCCCCAGCAGCACCCGCGCTCCCGACGCACCGGCACCGACGCACCGAACGACCGCACCCTGGAGAGCCACACGGTGACCACACGCCAACTGCTGGAGATCGCGTTCTCGTCCGGCCGGTCCGGAACCGGACCGGCCACCTGGGGCCAACGGGCCATCTGGGACGCCGTACGCCGACTCCCCCCGGCCGACGTGCCGCGCTACACCATCGCCACCGCGGCCCCGCTGGACCCGGGCCTGCCACTGCCCGGAGTGCTCGACGCCCTGGGCCGACTGCTGCACCTGCACGACTCGCTGCACACCCGGCTGCTGCCCGCCCCGGACGGCACCCTGCGCCAAGTCGTCGACCCGGACGGCACCTTGACCGTCGAGGTGCACCCGCTGGCGGACGGCGAGGACCCGACCGAGGCCGGCGGGCGACTGCACCGGGACCTGGCCGGACGCCCCTTCGACACCGCCACCCAGTGGCCCCTCCGGGTCGGCGTGGTGACGGCCGACGGCCTGGCCCGGCACATCAGCCTGGCGCTCTCCCACACCGCCGTCGACGGCGCGGGGATGAACCGCCTGGTCGCCGACCTGACCGCGCTCAGCCTCGGGCACTCCCCCAGCCAACTCGCCGGGCTCCGCACACCCGCCCGACAGCCCCTGGAGGAGGCCGAGTTCCAGACCTCCGAGCGGGGCCGCAAGCGCGACACCGGCGCCCGCAAGCAGTTCGTCCGCAAGCTCCGCCTCGCCCCGCCCCGGCTGTTCCCGGAGCCGCCCGCGACCGAGCACCCCGCCGACTTCCCCAACGCCGTCCTGCGCTCCCCCGCCCTGCCCGGCGCGGTCGAACTGGTCGCCGCCACCCACCGGGTGAGCACCTCCTCCGTCCTGCTGGCGGCGACCGCCACGATGACCGCCCGCCTCGCCGGCACCACCGAGGCCGTGCTCAACGTCGTGGTCAACAACCGCTTCCTGCCCGAGCTGACCAACGCGGTGAGCGTGGTCGCGGGCGACGGACTGTTCCACCTCCCCGACGCCACCGCCGAGTTCGGCGAGGTCGTCCGCCGCACCCACTCCGCCGCGATCGGCACCTACCGGCACGCCTACTACGACAAGCTCGCCCTGGCCGCCGAGGTCGAGCAGCTCTCCGCCGAGGGCGTACCGCTCGCCGACCGCTCCTGCGTCTTCAACGACACCCGCGACCTGCTCCCGGCCGCACCCGCCCCGGGCGACGAGGGCACCACCCTCAGCTGGCCGGTCGACTTCGAGCCCCGCCCGGGCCTGACCTACGCCCTGGACGCCCTGCAGTCCCCCGAGGCACTGAGCCTCGCCATGACCGCCGACCCGGCCGTCCTCCCCCGCCCCGCGATGGAGCGGTTCCTCTACGGCATCGAGGAGTTGATCCTCACCGAGGCCGCCGCCCACCGCTGACCCGGCCCCGCCCGCACCGCCCCCGACCACCGGGGGCGGTGCGCCCACGAGGAGACCGCACAAACGGGTTGACCCCGGGCCCTACCCTGGAATCCATGCGGATCCTCGTACTCGGCGGTACCTCCTTCGTCGGCCGCGCAATCGCCGCCGACGCCCTGCGCAGCGGCGCCGAGGTCACCCTGTTCAACCGCGGCCGGACCAACCCCGGCCTCTTCCCCGAAGCCCGCCACCTGCGCGGCGACCGCGACACCGGCGACTACGCCGCCCTGCGCACGGGCGAGTGGGACGCCGTGGTGGACGTCACCGGCTACCGCCCCCGCCAGGTCGACCAGGCCATGACCGCCCTCGGCGACCGGGTCGGCCGCTACCTCTTCGTCTCCAGCCACGCCGTCTACCAACGGTCCGGGCTCGCCCCGCACTCCGACGAGTCCGCCCCGCTCCGCGCACCGCTGCGCGAGGCCGAGGAGCTGTCCGAGGAGACGTACGGCCGGCTCAAGGTCGCCTGCGAGCAGGACGTCACCGCCCGCTACGGCGACCGGGCGACGATCGTGCGCCCCGGCAAGGTGGCCGGGCCGCACGACGAGCAGCGCGGACTGACGTACTGGGCCCGCCGGGCGGCCCGCGGCGGCCGGATCGCCCTGCCCGGGCGCCCCGAACAGCCCGTCCAGGTGGTCGACTCGCGCGACCTGGCCCGGCTGGTGCTCCGGCTGCTCCAGGACGGCCGACCGGGCGCCTTCCACGCCGTGGGCCCGGCCGAACCGACCACCCTGGGCGGCCTGATCGCCACCTGCGCCGAGGTCGCGGGCACCGGGATCGAGCTCGTGCCCGTCCCCCCGGAGACCGCCCCGCCGCCGTTCTTCCCGCTGGTCCGGGCCGAACCCCTCTGGCCCGGCCAGCAGCGCGACCCGTCCCGGGCGCGCGCCGCCGGGCTGCCCGCCACCCCGCTCGCGGTGACCGCGGCCGACGTGCTCGCCTGGGACCGCGAGCGCGGCGAACCGCCGCTGGGGCACGGCTTCACCCCCGAGCAGGAGGCCCTGGTCCTGGCCGCACACGACGCCCGCTGACCAGCGCCCCGGAGCGGACGGGCTCCGGGGCCGTGGACTGACGCACGGCACCCCCCTCCTGACCGATTGTCAGTGCCACCCGATAGGGTCGGGCCCGAACAATCGCACCACACCGGTACGAATGCACCAGCACGCCCATCAGCCCTACGCACCACCACCAGGGGGGGACCATGACCACACCGGGCACCAGCCCGCTCACCGCCGCCGACCTCGTGGAGGGTTGGCACCGGGTCGGCGTCCGCCCGGGCATGGCGGTCATCGTGCACTCCTCGCTCTCCAGCCTCGGCCGGGTCGAGGGCGGGGCGGCGGCCGTGGTCGCCAGCCTGCGCGAGGCCGTCGGGCCGGGCGGCACGGTGGCCACGCCCGCCTTCACCGGCTCCGTCGTCTGCGACCCGGCACCGGACCACGCCGGGCGGCCCACCCCCGAGATCGCCGAACTGCGGGCCGCCGTCCCGCTGTTCCACCCCGGACTGCCCTCCCCGATGGGCGCGATCGCCGAGGCCCTGCGCAGCCTGCCGGAGAGCCTGCGCAGCACCCACCCGCAGGCCTCGGTCGCCGCCGTCGGCGCCCACGCCCGCGAGGTCACCGCCCGCCGCTCGCTCGGCTGGGCCGTCGGCCGGGAGTCGCCCTTCGGCGCCCTGCACGACCTCGGCGGGTACGTGCTGCTGGTCGGCGTCGGACACAACCGCAACACCTTCCTGCACTACGCGGAGACCTTCGCCCCGAACCGCCGGCTCAAGCTCCGCCGCTTCCCGATGGCGATCCAGGGCGAGCGGGTGTGGATCGAGACCCCGGACGTGGGCAACGACAACGACACCCACTTCCCGGTCGTGGGGCGGGAGTTCGAGGAGCTGGCCGGCATCCGCGAGGTGCTGGTCGGCAGCGCGCCGTGCCGGCTGGTCCCGGTCCGCGAGCTCATACCCTTCGCCGTCCGCCGCCTCACCGAACTGCTCGCGGCGGACGGCCCCGGAGCGGCGTAGCCCGGCCCTCCGGCCGGGCCACGCCCGTCACCTCACCCCACCGGGTGTCAGTGCTCGTGCACCGAGTGGGCGTCCTGGATCTTCTTCCAGGACTTCGGCTCCACCAGCGCCTTGACGTCGTCCCGCGCCCCCGGCGCCAGCGAAGCGGCGGCCGGTGCCCCCGGCACCACCGGTCCGACGGCCGGCTTGCCCGGAGTGAACAGCCAGGTCTTGAAGAGGTCCCCGAGCTTCTTCCCGGACACCTTCTCCGCGTACGCCTGGAACTCCGCGATGGTCGCATTGCCGTACTTGCGCTCGGTGGGCCAGCCCTTGAGGATCTTGAAGAACTTCTCGTCCCCGACGGTGTTGCGCAGTGCCTGGATGGCCACCGCGCCCCGGTCGTACACCGCGTTGGAGAACTGGTTGTCCGCGCCCGGGTCGCCCGGCTTGACGCTCCAGAACGGGTCGTCGGCCGGGTGCGAGGCGTAGATGTAGTCGGCCAGCTCCTGGGCGGTGCCCTCGTTCTCGTGCTCGGACCAGAGGAACTGGGCGTAGCTCGCGAAGCCCTCGTTCAGCCAGATGTCGCTCCAGTGCGCGACCGAGACACTGTCGCCGTACCACTGGTGGGCCAGCTCGTGCACGACCACCGAGGTGTTGGTGCCCTTGGCGAACTGCTTGGGGCTGTAGAAGACCCGGGTCTGGGTCTCCAGGGCGTAGCCGGTCGGGACGTTGGGCACATAGCCGCCGACCGAGCTGAACGGGTAGTCGCCGAAGTAACCGCTCAGCCAGTCCACCAGCTCACCGGTGCGCTCGACGCTGGCCCGGGCCGCGTCCGCGTTCTCGCCGAGGTCCTTGCTGTACGCGTTGTAGACCGGTAGCCCGCTCGCGGTGGTGTCGGTGGTGATGTCGAACTTCCCGACCGCCAACGTCGCCAGATAGGTCGCCTGGGGCTTGTTCTCCCGCCAGCTATAACGGGTCCAGCCGGCTTTCGAGCTGGTCCCGGTCAGCACGCCGTTGCTGATCACCTGGTTGCCGTCCGGCACCAGCACCGAGACGTCGTAGGTGGCCTTGTTGCTCGGGTGGTCGTTGCTCGGGAACCACCACCACGCGGCCTCGGGCTCGTCGGCCGCCACGGCACCGTCGGGGGTGCGGTGCCAGGCGGTGAAGCCGTACTTCTTCACGGTGGACGGCACGCCCTTGTAGCGGACCACCACGGTGGCCTGGCTGCCCTTGGCCAGCGGCCGGGCCGGGGTGATCTCCAGCTCCTGCTCACCGCTGGTGGCGAAGGCCGCCGCCCGCCCGTTGACCAGTACCTCGGAGACGTTCAGCGCGAAGTCGAGGTTGAACCGGGAGAGGTCCTGGGTCGCGGTGGCGAGGATCGTGGTGGTGCCCTCCAGCTCGTCGGTCGCGGGCTGGTACTTCAACCGGATGTCGTAGTGGGAGACGCGGTAGCCGCCGTTGCCGTAGGTCGGGTAGTAGGGGTCGCCGATCCCGGCCGCGCCGGGTTGGAAGTCGGCGGCCGAGGCGGGGACGGCCAGGAACAGGCTCAGGGCACTGGCGGCGGAGACGATCAGCCTCTTGCGCAACGTGGTCCTCCAGGATCACCGGATCGATGGGTCGGATCGATCCTTGTCCCGGCAGCCCGCAGTCCACTCCCCAATTGTGAGATGTTCATGAAAAGAAACGCGCCGAAATCACGCCGCCCCACCCCCGTCACCCGCCCCACCCGTACCGCACCGCCCCCGGGCCCCCTCAGGCCCCCAGCACCACCGGCGCCCGCACCAGCGAGCCGTACTCCGTCCAGGAGCCGTCGTAGTTCTTGACGTGCGGGTACCCCAGCAGCTCGGTGAGCGCGAACCAGGTATGCGCCGACCGCTCGCCGATCCGGCAGTAGGCGATCACCTCCCGCTCCTCCCCGACCCCCTTGCCGCCGTACAGCGCCCGCAGCTCCTCCGCCGAGCGGAACGACCCGTCGTCGTTCGCGGCCTGCGACCAGGGCACGTTGACCGCCCCGGGAATGTGCCCGGGCACCTGGGCCTGCTCCTGCGGCAGGTGCGGCGGCGCGATCAGCTCCCCGCGGAACTCCGCCGGGGACCGGACATCGACCAGCACCGCGTCCGCACCGGGCTTGGCGAACACCTCCGCCTTGGCCAGCACCTCGTCCCGCAGCGCCCGCAGTTCCGGCCGCTCCGGCCCGGTCAGCCGGTACCCCGAGTGCTGGTAGTCCATCACCTCGTGGGTGAGCTCCCGCCCCTCCAGCTCCCACTTCTTCCGCCCGCCGTCCAGCAGCTTCACCGGCCCGAACCCCCGCAGCCGCAACAGCCAGAACGCGTACGCGGCGAACCAGTTGTTGTTGCCCCCGTACAGGACGACCGTCGTATCCTCCTCCACCCCGGCCGCCCGCAACAGGTGCTGGACACCGTCGCGATCCGCGTAGTCCCGCCCGACCTGGCTGTGCAGATCGGTGGTCCAGTTCCACCCCACCGCCCCGGGGATGTGGTCCCGCTGATAGGCACTGCCGTCCTCGTCGACCTCGACCACCCGGACCGTCCCGTCGTCCAGGTGATCGGCCAGCCACTCGGTGCGGACCAACGCCTCAGGGTGCGCGTAACCGTTGCCGGTCATCCCAGACCCTCCTTCGCTCTACCCGGACCGCGGCACCCGGGCACAACGAGGCACCGGCGACCGGGCCGGACAGTTCGACGCTACGCCGACCACCCGACCCGGGCCACCCGGCTCAGGAGAAGATCACCGAGCGGAACTTCAGCTTGTTGCCGAGCTTCTTGCCGGGGTTCATCACATAGAAGACGTCACCGTCGCAGTCGGTCTCAAGGAACACCGTGGCCGTCGAGGTGGTGAAGTTCTCCGGCGCGTAGGCCGGCGCGTTCCCGGTTTCCGGAACGTTGATGCACACCCGGCCCTCCGGGTCGGCCAGCCCGGTCTGGACGCCGGGGAGCGGGCCGACCCTGTAGAGGAAATCCCCGGTGGTGGCGTTGGCCGACATCGGGACGGCGAGGACGAGGGCGGCAGCGCTGGCGACGGCAAGAACAGCATTGCGGAGACGCATGGGAGAGAGCCTTTCAGGTGGTACTCGACGTACCCGGCGAACTAGTGCGAGATCACCCTAGAGGCCGAAAATCCGCAGAAACGCTTCTTCCAATCCACCCATTCGAGTGGTTTAAGAGCCAAAGCCGCCACCTGTCCCACCCATCGCTATTCTCCGACTTTCCGATATCAATTCGGCGGCGCCGTGAACAGATACCCCGAATCGATCAGCACCGGCAGGTACGCCTTCAACGCCGCCACCGTCTGCGAGCGGTCCCCGCCCCCGTCGTGGTTGAGCACGATCGACCCGGGCCGCACCTCTTTCAGGACCGTGTCGATGATCGACGACGTCCCCGGCCGGGACCAGTCCCTCGGGTCGATCGACCAGGCCATGTTCCGCAGCCCCATCTCGGCGGCCACCCGCAGCGACACCGGCGAGAAGTCCCCGCCCGGCGCCCGGAACCAGGTGGGCAGCCGCCCGGTGGTCCGGTGCAGCAGGTCGCTGGTGCGCTCCAGCTCGTCCCGCACCTGACTCTCCGACATGTGCCGCAGGTCCGGATGGGTCCAGGTGTGGTTGGCGATGTGGTGGCCCCGGTCGGCGATCTCCCTCACCAGGGCCGGGTGCTCGACGGCGTTCTCGCCGATCAGGAAGAAGGTCGCCCGGATCCCGTGCTGCTGGAGCAGGGCCAGCACCTGGGGCGTGTACTTGGGATCCGGCCCGTCGTCGATGGTGAGCGCCACCACCCGCTGGGCCGGGTCCAGGTCGTAGACCGGCTTGCTCTCCGCATCGCTGAGCACCTTGCGGACGGGCTGGACACTCGGCGCCGCACTGGCCGCCGGACTCGCCGACGGAGTGGCGGATGGCGGCACCGGCGAGGGCGTCGGCGAGGAAACCGAAGCCCCGGGCGCCCCCGGCACCTCCGTCGCCAGCACCTCCGTCACCCCCTCCGGAGCAGCGACACCCCCGTTACCCCAGGGGCTCTTGCAGGCGGCGGCACCGCCGAGCAACGACATCCCGGCCGCTACCATCAGCAGCCTGCGCGAGGTGACCCGAGTGGTCACCGAAGAAGTAATCTGACGATCAGACAGCATTCTGGATGCTTGCCCCGCTGGTCAGCACCCCTCCCCCCGGGCGCCGATCACCACTCCGACAGCCCACAGCACCCCCATCCCACCGACCTACCGACACCCCTTCCCCTCATTCCCCCCATGGCCGCTACGCTGTGCCTTCCCCAGTGTGATGATCTGCCATCAGAGGACGTGGCCATGACGACAAGTCAGGACTTCCCCCAGCAGGGCCCGCAGGACGAGGACGCCGTCGAGCTGAGCCAGTGGGAACGTTTCGGCGTCGACACCACCACTCCGCACTCCGCGCGCGTCTACGACTACTGGCTGGGCGGCAAGACCAACTTCCCGCCGGACCGCGCCATGGGCCAGGCCATCGAGGAGGCCGTGCCCAGCGTCAAGGAGATGGCCAAGGCCAACCGCGCCTTCCAGGGGCGCGCGGTCCGCCACCTCGCCCGGGAGCACGGCATCCGCCAGTTCCTCGACCTCGGCACCGGCATCCCCACCTCACCGAACACCCACGAGATCGCCGAGGCCGTCAGCCCGGGCACCCGCGTCGTTTACGTCGACAACGACCCCATCGTGCTCGCCCACGCCCGCGCCCTGATGGTCTCCAGCCCGGCCAGCCGCACCACCTACATCCACGCCGACCTGCGCAAGCCCGAGGAACTGTTCTCCGACCCGGCGCTCACCTCCACCCTCGACCTCACCCAGCCGGTCGGCCTGCTGATGATCGCCGTCCTGATGCTGATCGCCGACGAGGACGACCCCTGGGGCCGGGTGGCCGCCCTGCGCGATGCCCTGCCCTCCGGCAGCTGCATCGCCCTCACCACCCCCACCGCGGACTTCGCCCCGGAGGCCGTCGGCAAGGTCGCCGAAGCGGCCCGGGCCGGCGGAATGACCCTCGTCCCGCGCGGCTACGACGACGTGCTCCGTTTCTTCGACGGCTGGGACCTCGTCGAGCCGGGTCTCTCCCCCGTCCTCGCCTGGCGCCCCGACGGCGAGCCCCCGGCCGACCCGAAGGCCGCCTACTACTGGGGCGGCGTCGCCATCAAGCGCTGACACCACCGACGCGCCCGGGTGACCCCACCCGGGCGCGTCACTTCAACAAGCGCGACATCCTCCGGTCCGCCAACGGCTTCCCCCCGGTCTGACACGTCGGGCAGTACTGCAACGACGAGTCCGCGAAGGACACCTCCCGCACCGTGTCCCCGCACACCGGACACGGCAGCCCGGTCCGTCCGTGCACCCGCATCCCCACCTTCTTCTCCGCCTTGAGCTCCCCCGCCGCCAGCCCCCGCGACCGCTCCACCGCGTCCCGCAAGGTGTCACCCAACGCCTCGTACAACCGCGCCGTCTCCTCCTCCGTCAAGCTCGACGCCAGCTTGTACGGCGACATCCGCGCCACGTGCAGCACCTCGTCCGAGTAGGCGTTGCCCACCCCCGCCAACACGGTCTGGTCCCGCAACACCCCCTTCAACCTCCGCCGCTCCCCCCGCAACAACCCGGCGAACTCCTCCACCCCGAGATCCAACGGTTCCGGCCCCAATCTCGCCACCCCCGGCACCTCCACCGGATCCCGCACCACATAGACGGCGAGCCCCTTCTTCGTCCCCGCCTCCGTCAGATCGAACCCGTCCCCACCCTCCAACCCCACCCGCACCGCCAACGGGTTCCGCGAACTCGGCTTCGCCGGTTCCACCGGCAACGAATCCCTCCACCGCACCCACCCCGCCCGCGCCAGGTGCACCACCAGATGCACCCCACCCACCTCGAAGTCCAGAAACTTCCCCCGCCGCCCCACCGCCCCCACGACCCGCCCCTCCAAGGCAGCCACCGGCGGGTCGTACGTCTTCAACGCACTGATCGCCACCACCTGCACCCGCGCGATCTCCCGCCCGACCACCCGTGCAGCCAAGAAGGAACTCAACGCCTCAACCTCGGGCAACTCCGGCATGCGCCCAGTCTCCTCCCACCCCCAAACCCGCACCAACCCACCCACAGCACCCACCCCCACCTCCCCACCCGACCCAGGCGAGAGGGACGCGCTGCGGGAGGGGGCGGTGGAGGGGGTGGGTGCGGAGAGCGGCGTAACGGGTGATTTTCAGACCGCCCACGGCGCCCAGCCACGTGCCCACAGGGTCGGCGGTCGGAAAATCACCCAGCCGCCGGAGCACCCACCCCCGGAACCGCCCCCGGACCAACCCACCCTCCCGAAAGCCCACCCCCACACCCCAGCCCCGCGCAGCGGCCCCCTTTTGCCCCACCCCCCGACCAAGCGCACCCTGGTTCCGGAGGAAACCCCATGACCACCCTTGAGGAACAGATCGACATCACCGCCCCCGCCCTGGCCACCTGGGAGCAACTCCACCGGGTCCACGAGTACCCCCGGTTCGTCGACGGCGTCCGCACCGCCCACCCCCACGGCCGCAACCACGCCCACCTCGCGATCCGCATCCACGGCGCCGAACGCTCCGTGGACACCGAGATCACCGACCGCGGCCGGGGCCGGGTGATGGCCTGGCGGACCCTGGACTCCGTCCACCTGAGCGGCGCCTTCGCCCTGCTCCCCCTCGACCCCGAGCACACCCGCCTCCAGATCCGGCTGGAGTACGACCCGGAGGCCGTCCACCGCGAGTTCGGCGGCCCTCGCGGCTTCGCCCAGGCCGGAGCGATCGAGCGCACGGTCCGCGAAGACCTCGAACACTTCCGAGACATCCTCGAAGCCCGGGTGACCACCGCAAACGGCCACTCCGCCTCAAGCCCCGACGGCCACCCCCACGGGAACCCCCACACCCCGTAAGAACCACATAAGCCCAGCTCAGCAAGGCCGGTGAGGCTCTTCACAGCCCGCAGCCGACCAGACCGTTCCACTTTCAACCTGTGGCAGACTCGGATGCCATGGACATCGGCCCGGTCACCAGGACGCTCCGCGCGGCGGTCTTCGCCGCGCTGGTCGTGCTGCTCGCCGGGCTCGGCCAGGTGCTGGTCACCGGCCGCTCGCTGCCGGTCGGAACGATGGGCCTGGCCTCGGCCGCCGTCTTCGTCCTGGCCTTCGCCCTGGCCGGCCGCGAACGCGGCTACCCTGCGATCGCGGCGGCGTTCCTCCCCCTCCAGCTCGGCGTCAGCGCCCTGTTCGACCTGGCCCAGCGCTCCTGCCCGTCCCTTCCGCCCGACGCCGGGC
Organism: Kitasatospora sp. NPDC001309; assembly: GCF_042896295.1. NCBI lineage: Bacteria > Bacillati > Actinomycetota > Actinomycetes > Kitasatosporales > Streptomycetaceae > Kitasatospora > Kitasatospora sp. NPDC001309. The sequence goes on from NZ_JBIAXC010000007.1 coordinate 83,494, forward strand.
AGGGCCTGCGCCCGCTGCTCTGCGGCGGCGGCTCGCTCGGCGGGTTCCTGCTCGGCCACGGCGTGTCCGAGCAGACCGGCATCCTCGTGCTGCTCCTCCTGCACACCGTGATCGCCCTGGCCGGGGCCTTCTGGCTGCACCGCGCGGACGCCGCGCTGAGCGGCCTCACCCGGGCCCTCCGGACGCTGGGCGAGTTCCTGCACCGCCACCTCCCGGCCGCCGCCCGCTGGCTGCGGCTGCTGACCGCCCCCGTCCCGGCCCGCCCGGTGCTCCGGGCGCCCTTCCCCCGCGCCAGCCGCGTGCTGGTCCCCGCCGAGGACGCGGTCGTCCGCCCGGCCGTCCGCCGCGGCCCCCCGGTGTTCGCCCTGACCGTCTGAGCGCTTCCCCTCGACGGTCCTCGCTCCCCGCCACGCCCAGCGCCCAGCGCCACGCGCCCGCGCACCCGAGAGCACAGGACGACACCCCATGAGCAACGCCCGTAAGACCGACCGGAAGACCAACGCCACCGAGCGCATGCGCGAGGCCCGCGCCCAGGCCCAGCGCGCCGACCGGGTCCGCCGCCGGGTGGTGGTCGGCGGCGCCTCCGTCGCCGTGCTCGCCCTCGCGGCCGGCGTCGCCTTCGCCGTCGGCGGCTCCTCCTCGACCGCCGGGGCCGGCGGCCCGCTGGTCGTCCCCGCCAACGCGAGCGGCACCGACGGCACCGTGATCACCTACGGCAAGGCCGACGCCCCGCACACCCTGGAGGTCTACGAGGACTTCCGCTGCCCGTTCTGCGAGCAGCTGGAGACGACCACCGGCAAGGCCGTCCAGCAGCTCGCCGACGACGGCACCTACAAGATCGAGTACCACCTCGCGACGTTCCTGGACAAGAACCTCGGCGGCAAGGGCTCGCGCACCGCGCTGGCCGCCGCCGGCGCCGCCCTGAACGAGGGCGTGGACAAGTTCAAGGCCTTCCACGACGTGCTCTACGCCAACCAGCCGGACGAGCGCAGCGACGACTTCGGCGACGTCAACCACATCCTGGACCTGGCCGGCCAGGTGCCCGGCCTCAAGACCGACGCCTTCGTGAAGGCCGTTCAGGACGGCACCTACGCGCCGTGGGCGGCCAAGGTGAACGAGGAGTTCAACAAGAGCGACGTCACCGGCACCCCGACCGTCAAGCTCGACGGCAAGAAGCTGGACGTCCTGACCAACGGCAAGGCCGTCTCGCCCGAGCAGTTCACCGCCCTGGTCAAGCAGGTGACCGGGTGACGCCGCCCGCCCAGGCCGTACCCGCCGCCGCCACCACGCGGACCTTCGGTGCGAGCCGCCCCTTCGCCTGGCTGCTCCTGCTCGGCGGCGCGGTCGGCCTGTTCGCCTCGGCCGTCCTCACCCTGGACAAGATCCGGCTGCTCAAGGACCCGTCGTACGTCCCCAGCTGCAACATCAACCCGATCATCAGCTGCGGCTCGGTCATGCGCAGCGACCAGGCGGAGGCCTTCGGCTTCCCCAACTCGCTGATCGGCCTGGTCGCGTTCGGCGTGGTGATCGCGATCGGCGCCGGGCTGCTGGCCGGGGCGTCGTTCCGGCGCTGGTTCTGGCTCGGCCTCCAGGCCGGGACGGTGTTCGGGATCGGCTTCGTGACCTGGCTGATGTACCAGGCGCTGTACCGGATCAGCGCGCTCTGCCCGTACTGCATGGTGGTCTGGGCCGCGATGATCCCGCTGTTCTGGTACACCACCCTGCACAACCTGCGCTCCGGTGTGATCCCGGTCGGGCCGAGGGCGCGGACGGTGGTGCGGGAGGCCGTGCGCTACCACTGGGTCGTCCCGGTGCTCTGGTACGCGGTGATCGCGCTGCTGGTGCTCAACCGGTTCTGGTACTACTGGAGCACCCTGATCTGACGCCCGTCCGCCGCCAGCTGCCCGCTCCCACCCCGGGGAACGGGCAGCGGACGGCGGGGGCCCTCCCCCGGTGAGGCCGCCATGCGACGCAGGATCGTCCTCTTCATGTCCGTGTCCGTGGACGGCTACTTCGAGGGCCCGGACCACGACCTCGGCTGGCAGCTCATCGACGACGAGGTGCACGCCCACATGAACCGCGAACTCGTCCGCATGGGTGGTTTCCTCTCCGGCCGGCGCACCCACGAACTGATGGCCGCCTTCTGGCCCACCGCCGACCAGGACCCGGCCGCCGCGGGCCCGGTCGCGGAGTTCGCGGAGATCTGGCGCACCATGCCGAAGACCGTCTTCTCCCGCACCCTCGACCACGCCGACTGGAACACCACCGTCGTCCGCGAGGTCACCCCCGGCACGGTCGCCGCCCTCGCCGTCGGCCCCGGCGGGAACCTCGCCCTCGGCGGCGCCGACCTGGCCGCCTCCTTCCTGGCCCAGGACCTGATCGACGAGTTCCGCCTCCTCGTCCACCCCGTCGTCCTCGGCCGCGGCACCCTGCTGTTCCGCCCGACCGACCGCCCCGTCCCGCTCACCCCGGTCGAGACCCACCGCTTCACCAACGGCGTGACCCTGCTGCGCTACGCCCGCAGCGGGCCCTCGCCGCTGGACTGACGCAGGGCCGGCGGGCGGTCAGCCGTCGATCGGGTCGAAGGTGAACCGCTCGACCTCGGCGAGGAGTTCGGCGCGGCGGCGGTCGTCGATGAAGGAGGCCCGGAAGGAGTTGGCGGCCAGTCGGCGCAGGGTCTCCTGGTCGAGGGCCAGGGCCTGCCGGACGGCGCGGAAGTTGTCCTCGACGTAGCCGCCGAAGTAGGCCGGGTCGTCGGAGTTGACGGTGACCAGCAGGCCGGCGTCCAGCATCTCCCGCAGCGGGTGGTCGGCGAGGGTGTCGATGCAGCGCAGCCGGACGTTGGAGAGCGGGCAGAGGGTCAGCGGGATCTGCTCGCGGACCAGTCGGGCGACGAGTTCGCCGTCCTCCAGGCAGCGCAGGCCGTGGTCGATCCGTTCCACGCCGAGCACGTCCAGCGCTTCGGTGATGTACGAGGCCGGGCCCTCCTCGCCCGCGTGGGCGACCCGGCGCAGCCCGGCCTCGGCGGCCCGGCGGTAGACCTCGCGGAACTTCGCGGGCGGGTTGCCGACCTCGGCCGAGTCCAGGCCGATGCCGGCGATCCGGTCGAAGTACGGGCGGGCGGCCTCGAAGGTGTCCAGGGCGGAGTCGGCGGACTCGTCGCGCAGGAAGCACATGATCAGCTGGGTGCTGATGCCGTACCGCTGCTCGCTGCGCGACAGCGCGCGGGTCAGGCCGTCCACGACCACGCCGAGCGGCACCCCGCGCGCGGTGTGCGCCTGGGGGTCGAAGAAGATCTCCGCGTGCCGCACGCCCTGTTCGGCGGCCCGGGCCAGGTAGGCGTCCGCGAGGTCGGCGAAGTCCTGCTCGGTGCGCAGCACGGCCATCAGCGCGTAGTAGAGGTCGAGGAAGGACTGCAGGTCGCTGAACGAGTACGCCTTCCGCAGTTCCTCCGTGTCGGCGTACGGCAGTTCGACGGAGTTGCGGGCGGCGAGGGCGAAGGCGAGCTCGGGTTCGAGGGTGCCTTCGATGTGCAGGTGGAGTTCGGCCTTGGGAAGCGGCATGTGCGATCTGTCCGAGCTGTCGGGGATTGGGCCTGAAGGTACGGAATTCATCCTATGATCTCGCCGATCTTCGGGGGCGCCGTGGGCAGCTCCCGGAGGGTGCGCAGCGGCGAGAACAGCGGCAGCGCCCCGGCCACCACGAGCAGGCCCGTCATCACCCACATGGTGGGTCGCAGGCCGATCGCCTCGCCCAGTGCGCCGCCGGTCAGGGCGCCGAGCGGGATGGTGGCGTGGACGGCGAACATCGATCCGGCCGCCACCCTCGTGAGCAGCCCGGGCGGGGTGTAGGACTGCCGGAAGCTGCCGAGCACGACGTTGCAGAACACCACCGCCGCGACCACCCCGAGCGCGCCGACCACGTACAGGGCGGTGCCCGCTCCCGGCCCGGCCAGCGGCATCAGCAGCCCGAGCGGGACGGCGCCGAGCAGCACGGTCCGCACCGCGCGGGCCGTCCCCAGCCGGGCGCACAGCGGGCGGACCGCCGCCGCGCCGAGCACCCCGCCGAGGGCGGCGGCGGAGGCGAGCACGCCGACCCAGCCGGGGGCGATGCCGGCCTCCCGGACCAGGAACAGCGCCAGGATCGCCTGGTAGCCCATGAGGGCGAAGTTGGCGGCCGCGCCGAAGCAGAGGAAGGCCCGCAGGTAGGGGTCGCGCAGCAGGAAGGACAGCCCCTCGCGGACCTGTCCGCGCAGGCCTTCCGGCACCGGCGGCACCGGCTGCGGCCGGGCGCGGATCCGCAGCAGGGTGCCGGCCGCGATCAGGAAGCTCACCGCGTCGATGAGCAACCCGCCTGCGGCGCCGATGAGTTGGACGGCCAGCCCGGCCAGTCCGCGGCCCGCGACCTCGGCCGCAGAGCCGCTGCCCTGGAGCTTGGCGTTGCCCTCGATCAGGTCCGCCGGGGCGACCAGTTCGGGCAGGTACGCCTGGTCGGCGGCGTCGAAGAACACCGAGCAGACGCCGCCGAGGAAGGCCACGGCCAGCAGGTGCGCCAGGGTGAGGACGCCGAACCACCCCGCCACCGGCACGCTGGCGAGGAGTCCGGCGGAGCCGAGGTTGCAGGCGATCATCACGGTCCGCCGGGGCGCCCGGCCGACCCAGACCCCGGCCGGCAGGCCGAACAGCAGCCAGGGCAGCCAGATCGCGCTGGTCAGCAGGCCCGCGGCGAGCGGCCCGGCGCCCAGGGTGAGCACCGCGACCAGCGGCAGTGCGACGGTGGTGACGCTGCTGCCCAGTCGGCTGACGGTCTGTCCGGCCCACAGCAGCCGGAAGTCCCGCTGGGCGAACAGGCCCCAGCGCGAACGGAGTTCGGGGCCCCCGGCGGGCGGGGCGAGGGTGGCGGTCACGGCCTGGCCGGGACGCTGTGGGCGAAGGCCAGGACGGTCTCGCGCTCCCGCCCGTCCTCGGGCACCGGCCGCCGGGCCCACTTCTGGATCACCTCGTGCAGGTCGGCGGCCAGCTCCCGGGCCTCCTCGGGGGTGAGCCGCAGCCAGGCCTCGGTGGCCACCGAGCAGCCGTCCCGCCAGTCGGGGTCGTACCCGCCGCGCCGCGCGGTCCACTCGCGGACCAGCTCGACCTTGCGTTCCAGCAGGATCGATCCGGCCGCGTCGGCGACCGCCTCGGCGGCCGGGTCCCCGTCGAAGTCGGCCCTGGTCCAGCTGAGTTCGCGGTCGGCCAGCCGCCACCAGCGCTCCCGCCGGTCCCGGGCGAGCTCGGCCGCCTCCTCGATCAGTCCGCTCTCGGCCAGCACCTTGAGGTGGTGGCTGACGTTGCCCACCGCCTGCCCGGTGCGCTCGGCCAGTCTCCCGACGGTGGCCGGGCCGTCGACCTTGAGCAGGTCGATCAGCCGCCAGCGCAACGGGTGGGTGAGGGCGGCGAGCACCCGGGAGTCCTGGATCTCCCGGGTGCCGCGCGGTTCGTGGGTCGTCCTGCCTGTCGTCTCGTCCATGCCGGGAGGATATCCACAAGAACTCTTGTACGACAGCTCTTTTACAATTCTCCTTGTCCATCCGGACCGCCCCGGACGATCGGGTGCACCGGCGGCGGTCGGCGGGCACCCTGGAGGAGGGGACTTCCGCCGAGGAGGCACCGCGATGCAGCACGCCGACGACCCGCACATCCGGCCCGCGGGCATCTCCCCGCACGCACTGGGCAACGACACCCTGCTGCACGAGCTGGAGCAACTGCACCGCACCCGCCACGAGACCTTCCTGTACGGCTCGGAGGAGGCGCTGAAACGGCACACCCTGCGGACCGGCCAGCTGGAGGCCGAGTACCTGAACCGCTTCCCCCTGCGGCAGGTGACCGCGGCCCGGACCAGGGCCGGCGCCCGGGCCCGGGAGGCGGCCGCCCGGGTGGAGTCGCTGCCGGAGTGACGCCCGCCGGCCCCCGGCGGGACACGCCGGGCGGTGGTGGCGCGCCCCGGGGCGGGGCGTCGGGGAGGGTGTGAGGGCAGAGCACCGGACCCGACCCCCCACTGGGAGCCCCGCATGCCCATCGCCAGCGTCAACCCCGCGACCGGCGAGATCGTCCAGACCTTCGAAGCGCTCGACGCGGCCGGGATCGAGCGGCGGCTGGCCCGCGCCGAAGCCGCCTTCCACGGCTACCGCAGCACCCCGTTCGCCGCCCGCGCCGAACTGATGCACCGCGCGGCCGACCTGCTGGACCGGGACCAGGACGCGCTCGCCCGCACCATGACCGAGGAGATGGGCAAGCCGCTCGCCGCCGCCCGGGCCGAGGCCGCCAAGTGCGCCAAGGCGATGCGCTGGTACGCCGACCACGCCGAGGCGCTGCTCGCCGACGAGCACCCGGCCCCCGCCGACGTGGCCGACAGCGGCGCCTCCCGGGCGTACGTCCGCTACCGCCCGCTCGGCCCGGTGCTCGCCGTGATGCCGTGGAACTTCCCGTTCTGGCAGGTGATCCGCTTCGCCGCGCCGGCCCTGATGGCGGGCAACGTCGGCCTGCTCAAGCACGCCTCCAACGTGCCGCGCACCGCGCTGGCGATCGAGGAGCTGTTCCGGCGGGCCGGCTTCCCCGAGGGCTGCTTCCAGACCCTGCTGATCGGCTCGGGCGCGGTCGAGGGGGTGGTCCGGGACCGCCGGGTCGCCGCCGTCACCCTCACCGGCAGCGAGCCGGCCGGGCGGGCGGTCGCGGCCGCCGCCGCGGACGAGGTGAAGAAGGCGGTGCTGGAGCTGGGCGGCAGCGACCCGTTCGTGGTCCTGCCGAGCGCCGACCTGGACGCCGCGGTCGCCACCGCCGTCCGGGCCCGGGTGCAGAACAACGGCCAGTCCTGCATCGCCGCCAAGCGCTTCATCGTGCACACCGACGTCTACGACCGCTTCACCGCCGCCTTCACCGAGGCGATGCGCGCGCTGCGGATCGGCGACCCGATGGACGAGGCCACCGACGTCGGCCCGCTGGCCAGCCGCCAGGGCCGGGACGACCTGGAGGAACTGGTCGAGGACGCCCGCACCCACGGCGCCCGGGTCGAGTGCGGCGGCAACCGCCCGATGGGCTGGGACACCGGCTGGTTCTACGAGCCGACCGTGCTGACCGGCATCACCCCGGCGATGCGGATCCACCTGGAGGAGACCTTCGGCCCGGTCGCCACCGTCTACCGGGTCGCCGACCTGGACGAGGCGGTGGCCCTCGCCAACGACACGCCGTTCGGGCTCAGTTCCAACGTCTGGACCACCGACCAGGGCGAGCAGGAGCGCTTCGTCCGCGACATCCAGGCCGGCGGGGTGTTCTTCAACGGCATGACCGCCTCCCACCCGGCGCTGCCCTTCGGCGGGGTCAAGCGCTCCGGCTTCGGGCGGGAGCTGTCCGGGCACGGCATCCGGGAGTTCTGCAACGTCACCACGGTGTGGATCGGTTGATCGCTCCCGGAGCCGCGACGCCTCCGGTACGGCTGCGGGTACCCGGGTTCGGGCCGGTCAGGTCAGGTCAGCCCACCGTCCGGTGCCTGCCCCGGCCGGGCGTCGCCCAGCGGGCGACCATGCCGACCAGCGCGATGAAGGTCAGCAGCCAGAAGAAGGCCATCAGCCCGATCATCGGGTCCCACTCCGTCTGGACCTCGACCATGAGCAGGCCGATCGAGAGCGCGACCATGAAGGTCACCACGGTGGGGCTGAGGCTGAGCAGCCAGCGCCAGGCCCGGTGGCCCAGGCTCGGGTTCTTCGGGGCGTCCGGCCCGGTTTCGAGTTCCTTGTAGCTGAGCAGGTCCATTCGGGATCGCCTCCGGTGCTGGGTGAGGGGGAGGGGGCGGCCCGCGCGGTCAGGAGGCCTTGCGCGGAGCCGCGGACTTGCGGGTGGTGGTCTTCTTCGCCGGGGCGGCCTTCCCGGTGCCCGCGGCCTTTCCGGCGGCGGCGGTCTTCTTCGCGGTGGCGGCCTTGTTCGCGGTGGCGGCCTTCTTCGCGGCGGCGCGCTTGCGCGGCGCCGGCTCCTCGGCGGCCGGCTCCTCGTCGACCGGCTCCGCCGCGGCCGGGGTGGCCGGCGCCCGGCCGCCCTTGGCCTGCCGGAGGCTGCTGCGCAGCGCCTCCATCAGGTCGATCACGTTGTCCGGCGCCTCGCCGGGCTCCTCCTCGTGCGGGAGCTCGACGCCCTCCAGCCGGGCGGTGATCACCTGCTGGAGCGCCTGCTGGTAGTCGTCGTGGAGCTGGGAGAGGTCGAAGTCCTCGGAGAGGGTGTCCATCAGCGACCGCGCCATCTTGAGCTCCTGCGGCCGCACCGCGACGTCCTCCTCGGGCGCGATCCCGGCCGCCGGGCGGACCTCGTCGGGCCAGATGCAGGTCTGGAGCACCAGCGTCCCGTCGTGCACCCGCAGCACCGCGGGCGACTCCCGGGTGCGCAGCGCGATCTTGGTGACGGCGATCTGCCCCGACTCCACCAGCGCGTCGCGCAGCAGGGCGTACGGCTTGGCGGCGGCCTTGTCGGCGACGCCCACGTAGTAGGCCTTGGAGAACATCAGCGGGTCGATCTCGGTGGCGTCCACGAAGGCCAGCACGTCGATGATCTTCTTGCTGGGCAGCGGCAGGTCGGCGAGGTCGTCGTCGCTGAGCGTGACCGTCCGGCCGTCGGGCGACTCGTAGCCCTTGGCGATCTCCGCGTACGGGACCTCCTTCTCCTCCCGTTCGCAGTACCGCTTCATCCGCACCCGGCCACCGTCCTTGGCGTGCACCTGGTGCAGCGGGACGTCGTGCTCCTGGGTCGCGGAGTAGAGGTGGACGGGGATGCTGACCAGTCCGAAGCTGATCGTCCCCTTCCAGGTGGTCTGCATGGTTCCCACTGTGCGCGCGTTCGGCCGGATCGGCCACTTGCTCCGGCAGGGCCCTGGCGGGTTCCCGCCAGCATGACGCTGCGTCAGATTTGAGCCTTTCCCGCCACTTCTCCACCCACCCTGACCTGGCCTTTTGTGTCCGGTGAGCGAACAGTTATCTCTCAGCTGTTCCGATACCCGGGCGTAGAAGTTAGGTTGCACCGCAATGCGCGGGTCTGTCCCCCACCCTCCGGCACGACGAGCCGAGGGTCATGCCGCGCCGGAAAGGCAGAAGGCACCCTCCATGAGTGCGGACACCACCAAGCAGGCCGCGGACACCACCCAGGTCCCCCACCAGCTCGGCCCGGTCGGACACGGCGGCGACGGCCACCTGAAGGCCGGGCTCAAGAACCGGCACCTGTCGATGATCGCGATCGGCGGCGTGATCGGCGCCGGCCTGTTCGTCGGCTCCGGTGCGGGCATCGCCTCCACCGGTCCCGGCATCCTCCTCTCCTACACCCTGGCCGGCGTGCTGGTGGTGCTGGTGATGCGGATGCTCGGCGAGATGGCGGCGGCCGACCCGCAGAGCGGCTCGTTCTCGGCGTACGCGGACCGCGCGCTGGGCCGCTGGGCCGGCTTCACCATCGGCTGGCTGTACTGGTTCTTCTGGGTCGTGGTGCTCGCCGTCGAGGCGACGGCCGGCGCCAAGATCCTCAACCACTGGGTGCCGGGCGTGCCGCAGTGGGGCTGGGCCCTGATCGTGATGGCGGTGCTGACCTCCACCAACCTGTTCTCGGTCGCCTCCTACGGCGAGTTCGAGTTCTGGTTCGCCGGGATCAAGGTGGTGGCGATCGCCGCGTTCCTGGTGATCGGCACCCTCGCCGTCTTCGGCGTGCTGCCGGACACCCACGCGGTCGGCGCCAGCAACCTGACCGGCCACGGCGGCTTCCTGCCGCACGGCGTGGGCGCGGTGTTCACCGGCATGCTCACGGTCGTCTTCGCCTTCATGGGCAGCGAGATCGTCACCCTGGCGGCAGGCGAGTCGGAGGACCCGGAGAAGGCGGTCAGCAAGGCCACCAACAGCGTGATCTGGCGGATCGGGATCTTCTACCTGGGCTCCATCCTGCTGGTGGTGACCCTGCTGCCGTGGGACTCCGCCGCGGTGAAGGACAGCCCGTACGTGGCGGTGCTCGACCACGTGGGCATCCCGCACGCGGGCCAGGTGATGGACGTGATCGTGCTGACGGCGGTGCTCTCCTGCCTCAACTCCGGGATGTACACCGCCTCCCGGATGGCCTTCTCGCTCGGCCGGCGCGGCGACGCCCCGAAGGTCTTCGCGACGGTGAACTCGCGCGGCGTGCCGATGGTGGCCATCCTCTCCTCGGTGGTCTTCGGCTTCATCGCGGTCTTCTTCAACTACACCTCGCCGAACACCGTGTTCGCCTTCCTGCTGAACTCCTCCGGTGCGATCGCGCTCTTCGTCTGGCTGGTGATCTGCGCGACCCAGCTGCGGATGCGCAAGATCATCGAGCGTGAGATGCCCGAGCGGCACACCGTCCGGATGTGGCTGTACCCCTATCTCACCTGGGTGGCCATCGGCATGATCGGCTTCGTCGTGGTGTACATGTTCACCGACCCCGACGGACGCAAGCAGATGTACCTGTCGCTGGTGGCCGCGGCGATCGTGCTCGGTGCCTCGGCCGTGGTGGGCCGGCGCCGGCGGGCGGCGGTGGCGGCGGGGTCCTGAACCCGTCCGCCCCCGCGCGGGAACGCCGGGCCCGGGAGCCGTTGCGGAGGCTCCCGGGCCCGGTGCCGTTCCATGCCCGGACGAGGGCGGTCGGCCGGACGGCCCGACGGCCCGCCGTGCGGCGGACTGCGGACCGGTGGCGGTAGACCGATGACCGGCGACCGGCCGGTCACGCTGCGTCGATGTCGGCGCCGCGGGCGTGTGAGCCCGCCCACAGGGGGTTTCGCATCTACGGTCCTGGATAGTTGTCGCACTCCGCCCGTGCCGCCCCCGACACCGACCGTCACTCCCGGGCCGCCCGCCCGGACACCGGGCCCGCCCCGAAGAACCCAGGCCATGGAGCCTTCCGGCCCCACCTTCCGTCGGCGGCCCCCACCCTCGACCCTCGAACATCAAAACCGGACAAAGCACCACAAACACACCAGCACGCCGGGCCGCAAGCGCCCGCCCGGCCACTACTCGTCGTAGTAGCGAACCCTTTTGCCACCCGTCCCCGGCCCTGCCAAGAATGGCCCGTCGCCAGGCAGCGCCGGCCGGCCCCGTCCGCCGTGCGCAGCCCGCCCGCCCCGCCGCTCTCGGCCGGGGCGCCACGGCCGTCCCGGACGGCCGCGCGGGCCCCGCTCACCCGGAGCCCGTGCGATGCCCCGCGCCCAGTGCCCCGGCACGGCCCCCGACGGAAAAGGACCGCCCGCTCCATGCAGCTCAGTCATGCCCGCCGCAACTCCCTGATCACCGGCATCGCCACCCTCGTGGTCGCGAGCGCCGCCACCGCCGCGCTCGCCATCCCGCAGGCCGGGAACACCGCCGAGGCCGCCGCCCCCGCGGCCGCCGTCTCGGTGGACGGCAAGCCGGTGGCCGACCAGGCGCAGGCCGACACCGCTGCCGCTGCCCAGCAGGCCGCCCAGGACGCCCAGGCGGCCCAGGCGGCCCAGGCGAAGGCCGAGGCGGACGCCAAGGCCCAGGCCGACGCCCAGGCGCAGGCCGCGGCCGACGCGAAGGCCCAGGCGGACGCCAAGGCGCAGGCCGACGCCGCCGCCTCCCGCTCGCAGCAGCGCCAGAGCCTCGCCGCCCCGAGCGGCACCCCGCAGCAGATCGCCGCCCAGATCGTGCCGGCCGGCCAGCTGCAGTGCTTCAGCAACATCGTGGCCCGCGAGAGCAGCTGGAACCCGATGGCCGTCAACGCCTCCTCCGGCGCCTACGGCCTGGTCCAGGCGCTGCCGGGCACCAAGATGGCCTCGGCCGGCTCGGACTGGAAGACCAACCCGGCCACCCAGATCAAGTGGGGCCTGGACTACATGAACTCCCGCTACGGCAGCCCGTGCGGCGCCTGGGCGTTCTGGCAGAGCCACCACTGGTACTGAGCCGCCCGGCTCCGGCCCTCACGCGCACCCGCCCCGGGCCCGCGACGCACCCCGCGTCGCGGGCCCGGCGCGCGTCCGGCCCGGCGCGTCCCACCTGGCGTGGACGCGTCCGGAAGGCGGCGTGAAGATATGGCGTACGCTCGTACGATTTGCCACTGATTGCTCGTAATTACGCACCGTCAGCCCTTTGCCACGGTTCGCGCGCCCTCTTACGCTCCGGCGTCATGCCCTCACCCCTGATCAGCGTCGTGCTCACCGCCTACGACCAGCACGGACAGCTCGCCGACTGCCTGGACTCGCTGCTCGCCCAGACCCTGGCCGACGTCGAGGTGATCGTGGTCGCCGACCGCTCCCCCGAGACCGCGGGCGGGCTCGCCGACGCCTACGCGGCCCGGGACCCCCGGGTGTCGGTGCTGCACCTGAACGCGGCCGTCGGGGTCGGGGTGAGCCGGAACGCGGGCGCGGCGCGGGCCACCGGCGAGCACCTGCTGTTCCTCGACGCCGACCACCTGCTCCCCCGGGACGCCCTCCAGGCGCTCGCCGACCGGCTCCGGCAGACCGGCCCGGTCGACGTCCTGCTGTTCGGCCACTCCCGCCGCCACAACGACCGCGACTGGCCGGGCGGCGCCGAGGCCCTGCTCGCCGAGGCCGGCCCCGAGCCCTTCGCCCCCTTCGACCGGCCCGAGCTGTTCGGCGCGCCCCCGCTGGTCTGGGACCGGCTGATCCGCCGCGGCCACTGGGAGGACCTCGGGCTCGCCTTCCCCGACGGCCGCTACGAGGAGATCCCGGTGGTGCACGCGGCGCTGCTCGGCGCCCGCACGGCCGCCGTCCTGGCCCGCGAGTGCGTCCAGCTGCGCCGCCGGGAGACCGTCCACCCGGCCGGCGGGCCGGGCAGCAGCGTGTTCGACCTCTTCGAGCAGTACGAGCGCAGCTTCGCCCTGCTGGAGGACCAGCCCCACCTGTACGCCGTCCGCGACGCCCTGTTCGTCCGGATGATCCGGCACTACCTGTTCGTCTTCGACCTCGCCGGCTGCGTCACCCGCGCCGAACGCCCCCAGTTCTTCCACCGCGCCGCCGAGCACCACCACCGCTTCCAGCCGCCCGGCCACCGCAAGCCGGCCGGCCGCGAGGGCATCAAGTTCTCCCTGCTGGCCGGCGGCGCCTACCCGGCCTTCGAGGTCGCCAAGCTCTCCCACATCGCCCGCGGCACCCTCACCGGCCGCAAGTAGCCCGGCGGGCGGGTGCGGTACCGCCCCCAGCCGCCATCGCGGCGGCGATCCGGCGGGCGCGCTCGGCCCACACCCCGGCGGGCAGCGGCGGCAGCACGTCCATCCACGGCGGCAGGGTGGAGCCGCGCAGCTGCGTCAGGCCCTCCGGCCGGGCGATCAGCCACAGGTGCAGGTGGGCGCCACCGTCGCCCCAGCGGTTCACGTGGACCCGGCCGATGCCGCCCAGCGACAGCACGGCCCGCTCCACCCGCTGGAGCATCGGGCCGAGCCGGGTGGACAGCTCGGCCGGCAGGTCCAGCAGGTCGTGGTGGGCGCGCGGCTGGAGCAGCACGGTGGCGGGCAGGCCGCTGGGGGCGTCGGCGCCGCTCAGCCGCCAGTGCTCGTCGGTCCGGAGGAAGTCGGAGTCCGGGCGGGCGCACTGCCCGCAGCTCTCCGGACCGTCCTCGCCGTGGCGGGGCGGCTCGGGCAGGACCGGTGACTGGAGCACCCGGACCGTCAGCTCGCCCTCGTACGGGAAGATGTCCCAGAACGGCGCGCCGTCGGTCGGTACGGCCGGGCGCTCGCCGATCGGCAGCCGGGCGAGGTAGGCGTCGGGATTGGCCGGGTCCGCGGAGTCGTTGATCACGACGGCCGAGCCCGTCACATGACACCCCGTCGGCGGTAGCCCGGTCGTGCCCCGCATCGGTGCGGCGCCCCGGCTGCGATCATCGGCGGAGTCCACTTCCTGGGAGGCCCTGTTGACATCCTCCCCGCCCCAGGGCCTGTCCGGCGGATCTTGGCAGATCAGCGCGCGGCGTTGGGCGCCCGGCTGGGCGTGCGCCCGAGTCGGCCTCGTACTGGACGTACTTGGGCGATTCGGGCGTGCGTCCAGGCGGGATGCCCGGCGTCGCGCGCCTGGCAAGATCCGCCGGACAGGCCCTAGAGGACGGGGATTCCTCCCGCGCCTGCGGCACGGTCACCCGTGGTCCGAAGGTCACCGAGGTGGGTTCCCCGTTCAACGGGCCGTGCCTGGCGTGGGATCGCCACGCCAGGTCTGACCGGTCCTCCAGAGGCGTTTAGCCTGTCCGCCTGCCCGGCGGCCAGGATGTTGCGAGCAGCGTTGAGGTCACGGTCATGGAGAACACCGCACACCTGACAGGCCCACTCGCGTACGTGCAGGGGCTTGGGTCCGTCGCGGTGTCCGCAGTCCGAGCAGAGCTGGGAGGACGGGAACGCGCGGTGCACGATCCCGACATGGCGTCCGTACCGGGCGGCCTTCTCCTCAAGAAGGCGCCGGAAGGTGGCCCATCCGGCGTCGTGGACGGACTTGGCCAGACGGCCACGGCCAAGGCCACGTACGTTCAGATCCTCCAGGTACACCGCTTGGGTTTCGCGGATCAACTTGGTGGTCTGTTTGTGCGGCCAGTCCATGCGGGTGTCGGCCACCTTGGCGTGCGCCCGGGCGACCTTCCGGCGGGCCTTGGCCCGATTCTTCGATCCCTTGGCCTTGCGGGACAGTTCCCGCTGCGCAGCCTTGAGTTTCCTCTCCGCCTTGCGGAGGAAGCGGGGGTTGTCGATCACGCTGCCGTCGGAGAGGACGGCGTAGGTGGTCAGCCCGAGGTCGATGCCGACCTCGGCATCGACCTCGGGCAGGTGCTCGGGTTCGACGTCCACGACGAAACTGGCGCAATACCGCCCGGCCGCATCCAGCACGATCGTCACGGACGACGGGTCGGCAGGCAGTGCCCGCGACCACTTCACCCGTACATCGCCGATCTTCGCCAGGTTCAGCTTCCCATTGCCCCGGATGCGGAACCCGTTGAGGGTAAAGCGCAGAGACTGCCGGCTGTCCTTGCGCGACTTGAACCGCGGAAGCCCGACCGGCCGACCGGCGCGCTTGCCGGATACCGAGTCGAAGAAGTTCCGGTACGCGGTGTCCAGATCCCGCAGGGACCGGATCAGCGGATCCACCCCGACCGAGGCCAGCCACGCCCGCTCAGGGGTCTTCTTCGCCGCCGTGATCACCTGCTTCTGCAAATCGGTGCTCTTGGGGTAGGGCAGGCCGCCCTTCCGGGCTTCCTTTCGCGCCGCGAGGGCGTCGCTGTACACCACCCGGGCACACCCGAACGTCCGTACGAGCGAAGCACGCTGACCTGCCGTCGGGTAGATGCGATACGAGTACCGAAGATGCACCAGATCAACCTACCGACAGGCACTGACAACGGCCCACGTCGGCGCCCCCGAGGATCACTCCGCCGCTTCGCGGCTCCGGGCCAAGCCCCCATTCCTCCCCGGCCCGAAGGCCGGAGCAACCTGGGAGATCAAAGGTGAGCCGTCCCTCTACCGTCCCCGGGGCCGAACTGGCCCGTGAACTGGCCGCCGTACTGCGCGGGGAGGTCCGTTTCGACGCCGCCGAGCGCACCGTGTACAGCCAGGACGCCTCCAACTACCGGCAGCTGCCGCTCGGGGTGGTCAAACCCGCGGACCCGGACGATGTGCGCACCGCGCTGGCACTGTGCCGGGAGTACGGCGTGCCGGTGGTGGCCCGCGGGGCCGGGACGAGCGTCGGCGGGCAGGCGATCGGCCCCGGTGCGGTGGTCCTGGACTTCCGCCGCCACCTCGGTGCGGTGCTGGAGGTGGACGCCGAGGCCCGCACCGCCCGCGTCCAGCCCGGCACCGTGCTGGACGACCTCCAGCGCGCCGCCCGGCCGTACGGGCTGCGCTTCGGCCCGGACCCGTCCACGCACAGCCGCTGCACCCTCGGCGGCATGATCGGCAACGACTCCTGCGGCTCCCACTCGCTCGCCTGGGGCCGCACCGCCGACAACGTGGAGCGGCTGGAACTGCTGCTCGCCGACGGCACCGAACTGACCGTCGGCGGGCGGCTCACCGCCGCCGAGCGCGCGGCGCTGACGCACCGGCCCGGCCGGGCCGGCCGACTGCACCGCGAACTCCAGGAGTTCACCGACCGCAACCTCGCCGTCATCCGGCAGGGCATGCCGCAGCTGCCCCGCCGCACCTCCGGCTACCCGCTGGACGCGCTGCTGCCCGAACACGGCCACGACCTGGCCCGGGCGCTGACCGGCACCGAGGGCACCTGCGCGCTGCTGCTGGGCGCCACCGTCCGACTGGTCGAGGCCCCGCCGGCCCGCGCCCTCGTGGTGGCCGGCTACCCCGACGAGGGCGCCGCCGCCGACGCCGTCCCCGCGCTGCTGCCGTACGGTCCGCTCACCGCCGAGGGCATGGCCGCCGACCTGATCGCCGCCCTGCTCGCCGCCGGCCCGCGCCCGCCCGCCCTGGACCGGCTGCCCGCGGGCGGGTGCTGGCTGTTCCTGGAGACCGGCGGCGCCACCGCGCTGGCGGCCTACCAGGCGGCCCGCCGACTGGCCGACGCGGTGCGCCGGGAGCCCGCGGCCACCGTCGCCCTGGTCACCGACCCGGTCGAGCAGCGCCAGCTGTGGGCCGTCCGGGAGGCCGGCGCCGGGATCGTCACCCGCCTGCCCGGCGGCGGCCAGGCCTGGCCCGGCTGGGAGGACTCCGCCGTCCCGCCCGAGCGGCTCGGCGACTACCTGCGCGGCCTGCGCGCCCTGCTGCGCCGGCACGGCCTGCACGGCGTGCCGTACGGGCACTTCGGCGACGGCTGCGTGCACCTGCGGATCGACTTCCCGCTGGACCGGCCGCACGGGGCGCCGGTCTTCCGGGAGTTCCTGGAGCAGGCGGCCGACCTGGCGGTCTCGTACGGCGGTTCGCTCTCCGGCGAGCACGGTGACGGGCAGGCCCGGTCCGAGCTGCTGCCGCGCATGTACCCGCCCGAAGTCATCGCCCTGTTCGGCGAGTTCAAGCGGATCTGGGACCCGGAGAACCTGCTCAACCCGGGCGCCCTGGTCGACCCCCGCCCGCTCGACGCCGACCTGCGCTTCGTCACCGCCCCGCGCCGCCCGCTGCCGCTGGCCCTGCCGTACGAGCAGGACGACGGCAGCCTCACCAGGGCGGTGCACCGCTGCGTGGGTGTCGCCAAGTGCGTGGACCCGACCACCGGGGTGATGTGCCCGAGCTACATGGCCACCGGCGAGGAGCGGCACTCCACCCGGGGCCGGGCCCGGCTGCTGGCCGAGATGCTGCGCGGCGAGGCCGTGCCGGACGGCTGGCGCTCGGCGGAGGTGCGGGAGGCCCTGGACCTCTGCCTGAGCTGCAAGGGCTGCGCGAGCGACTGCCCGGTGCACGTCGACATGGCGACCTACAAGACCGAGTTCCTGTACCAGCACTACCGGCGGCGGCCCCGCCCGCTCGCCCACTACTCGATGGGCTGGCTGCCACTGTGGCTGCGCATGGTCGCACCGGCGCCCGCGGCCGCCAACACGCTGGCCCGCTCCCGGGCCGGCGCCCTGCTCAAACGGCTCGGCGGGATCGACCGGCGCCGGGTGCTGCCGGTACTCCCGCCCGAGACCTTCACCCGCTGGTACCGGCGCCACCGCGCCAACCGGCCTGCCCCGGCGGGCGCCCGGCCGGTCCTGCTGTGGCCGGACACCTTCTCCGACCACCTCCAGCCCGACGTCCTGCGCTCGGCCGTCGAGGTACTGGAACACCTGGGCTTCGACGTCCGACTGCCCGACGGGCCGGTGTGCTGCGGCCTCACCTGGTACTCCACCGGTCAACTCGGCACCGCCCGGCGGGTGTTGCGGCGCAGCCTGGCGGCCCTGGCGGCCACCGGGCTCCCGGCCGACACCCCCGTGGTCGGCCTGGACCCCAGCTGCACCGCCACCCTGCGCGAGGACCTGCCCCGACTCCTCGGCGCGGAAGGCCGCCCACTCTCCCAACGGACGCGCACCTTCGCCGAGTTCATCGACGAGTACGCTCCGGAGGCGCCGCTCCCCCCGGTCCGGCTGGAGGCCGTCACCCAGACCCACTGCCACCAGCACGCGGTGCTCGGCAGCGCCGCCGACCGCCGGGTCGAGGCCCGACTGGGCCTGGACAACCGGGTACTGGACTCCGGCTGCTGCGGGCTGGCGGGCAACTTCGGCTTCGAACGGGGGCACTTCGAGGTGTCCCGGGCGATCGCCGAGCGCGTCCTGCTGCCCGAGGTCCGGGCCGCCGGGCCCGACACCGTGGTGCTCGCGGACGGGTTCAGCTGCCGCACCCAGATCGCCCAACTCGCCGACGGGCGACGGGCCCTGCACCTGGCCGAGCTGATCGCCCGGGAGCTGCGGGAGCAGTCTTCGGAATGAGCTAGGCGTGCTCGGCGAGGAAGGCCCCGGCGTGAGCGGCGGCCTCCTCCCGGGTCGGGTGGCCGGCGGCCGCCTCGCCGCTCACCCCGTCGGCGCCGACAGCCGTCCAGTGCCAGCCGTCGGCGGCCCGGTCCGCGGCCAACTCGAATGTTCCGCCGAACAGTTCGAGCGAGCCGGGCCGGGCCGCCGGACGGCTGACGGCCTCCGGCCACTTCTTCCGGGCGCCCTGCCGGGTGATGCCCCAGACGGCGCCCAGCTGCTCGTAGCTGGCGCCGTAGGAGCCGGCGGTGGCGGCCGCGGTCGCGGCAAGTCGCTCGACCTCACCGTCAGGCAGCCAGCACGGAGAGGGCGATCTCGGCCGGATCGGCGTGCCACATCCGCTCCTCGGGCAGCCCGGTCGCCCGGGCTCGCACGGCGGCGGCGACGGGATTGAGCGCGTCGAGGAGGGCCTTGGCCAGTTCGGCCTGCTCCTCGGTGGTGATCTCCACAGCAGTCATGGCGACAACCACAGCTACCAACAGGGTCGACGACAACCAAAGTCACCGCCCGAATCGATCCGGCCCGAGCGGCGACCTCGCGCCCCGCTTCTCGGGCGCGAACGGGGCCCCGGAGGCGAGCCCGCGGTAGCCGACCACCAGCGCCTCCCCCAGGAAGCCCACGCCGATGGAGAGTTGGACCGGACGGGCGTCCGCCGCCAGGCCGCCGCGCTCGGCGAGCAGCGCGAAGCCCGCCATCGCGGCGAGCGAGACCACGGCCACCAGGAAGGACCGCCCGGTGTAGCGCTGCCACAGCACGCCCTCCCGCTCGTACACCCGGATGGTGGCGCCGCGCAGCGCGCCGAGGCCGACACCGAGCGCCGCACCGGCGCCGATCCAGACGTAGTCGCCCACCCCGAGGCCGTGCCGCTGCGACAGTGCCCACAACCCGAGGGCGGTGAGCACCACCGGCGGCGCGAAGAGGTCCCGCGCGTTGAGCGGCTCACCGCGCAGCCGCCGGACCACCACCACGGCCACCACGACCCCGATCAGTGCCACGTGCACCCAGTTGCCCATCCCCGCCCCACTCCCCGATTTTTATAGCTCAGCCGTGCTAAATCAGCCCAGGCAGCAATGTAGCTCGCCCGTGCTATAACGGCAACATGCCGAAGATCGTCGACCCCGTCGAACGCCGCCAGGCCGTCGCCGACGCCGTCCTGCGCGTCGCCGCCCGGGAGGGCCTGGAGCACGCCTCACTGCGCAACGTCGCCGAGGAGGCCGGACTCGCCGTCGGCTCGGTCCGCCACTACGTCGCCGGCAGCTCCGAGCTGATGCTCTTCGCGATGCAGGAACTGGCCCGTCGGATCGACGCCCGCGTCCGCACCCACGCCCGCGCCCTGCTCGACCCGGAGCCCACCCCCGGTACCGACCGGCGCGAGCAGACCGCCCGGCTGCTCGCCGAGACCCTCCCACTGGACGCCCGGCGCCGGGAGGAGTCCGCACTCTGGCTCTCGTTCGTCACCGCCGCCCGCACCCGGCCCGAACTACGTCCCCGCGCCGCTGAGTTGCAGGCCGGTCTGGACGAACTGGTGCGGCGCGTCCTGGTCGAGACCGAGCGCTCCGGCGCGCTGCTCCCCGGCCTCGACCTCGACGTCGAGACCCGCCGGCTCTCCGCCCTGCTGGACGGCCTCACCCTGCAGGCCGTCCAGCACCCCGACCTGGTCGGCCCGGACGCACTGCGCGCGGTGCTGCGCCGCCACCTCGACACCCTGGCGAGCGGCTGACGACGCGCCGAGGAACCCGCCGCCCGGGCGAGCCCGGTCCGCGCGGTGGGCCGACGGCGCCCGGCGCCCGAGGCCGGTTCCGGCCGGGTCAGCCCTGCAGCGCCTCCTTCTTCGGCGCCGCCTCGGCGCAGACCGCCGACACGAACTCCGCGAGCCGGGCCTGCGGCAGCCCGCGGGCGATGTCGGCCTCGCTGATCATGCCGACCAGCTTGTGCTCCGGGTGGTTGATCACCGGCAGGCGGCGCACCTGGTACTGCTCCATCACCCGCAGCACCTGCTCGCAGTCCTCGTCCGCCTCCACCGTCATCGGCCGGCCGAGCGCCAGTTCACCCGCCGTCACCTCGGACGGATCGCGCCCCTCCGCGACGCAGCGCAGCACGATGTCGCGGTCCGTCACGATGCCCAGCAGCCGGTCGTTCTCCCCGCAGATGGGCAGCGCGCCCACGTGTCGTTCCCGCATTATCCGGGCGGCGGCGGCGAGCGTCTCGTGCTCGCGGATGCACTCCGCCCCCGGGTGCATGATGTCGCTGGCGATGGTCATGGTCCGCCTCCTGGCCTGGCTTCCAGCCCCTCGTCCATCCTGGTCCGACCGGGTGACCCACGCCACCGGGCCCGGGCGGGCCCGGTGGGGCTCAGGACGCCGCCCCGGGCTCGGCGCGCTCCGTCGGGCCGGGGGCCTCCGGGTCCGCCCCGTCCGAACCCAGCCCGTCCAGCTCCGCTCCGTCCAGCGGCGACGCGTTCAACAGCTTCTCCAACGGCGGCAGTTCGTGCCGGGGCCGCTCGTGCGGGAGCTCCTCCTCCGGCACCTCCCCGCGCTCCACCGCCTGCTCCGCGGACTTCGCGGCGGCGGCGACCGCGGCGGCCGCCAGCAGGTCCCGCTGCTGGGACTCCGTCGCGCTGTCCAGGAACCGCAGCAGCTCCACCGGGAACGGCAGCACCAGCGTCGAGTTCTTCTCCGCCGCCACCTCCACCACGGTCTGCAGCAACCGCAGTTGGAGCGCCGCCGGGGTCGCGCTCATCACCGCCGCCGCCTCCGACAGCCGGGCCGAGGCCTGGAACTCGCCGTCCGCCGTGATGATCCGCGCCCGCCGCTCCCGCTCGGCCTCCGCCTGGCGCGCGATCGAGCGCTTCATCGACTCCGGCAGGGCGACGTCCTTGATCTCCACCCGGTCGATCTGGATGCCCCAGCCCAGCGCCGGGCTGTCGATCATCAACTCCAGCCCCTGGTTGATCGGTTCGCGGTTGGCCAGCAGGTCGTCCAGCTCGCTCTTGCCGATGATCGACCGCAGCGAGGTCTGCGCGACCTGGGAGATCGCGAAGTTGTAGTCCTGCACGTTGACCGTCGCCTTGACCGGGTCCTCGACCCGGAAGTAGACCACCGCGTCCACCCGCACGGTCACGTTGTCCCGGGTGATGCCCTCCTGCGCCGGAATCGGCATCGTCACGATCTGCACGTTCACCCGGCGCAGCCGGTCCGCGATCGGCATCAGCGCGACCAGCCCCGGCTCGCGGATCTCCTCGCGCACCTTGCCGAAGCGGAACACCACGCCCTTCTGGAACTGCTGGACCACCCGGATGCTCAGCCCCGCCCAGATCGCCCCCAGCCCGGCCAGCCCCCCGAGCGCCCCCAGCACCGCATCGACGATCATCGCGGCCTCCTCGCGGCCTCCGCGCACACCGGCGCGTCCGGCCACCGCCGACCGAACCGGGCCGGGAGCCACCGGAGCAACTGCTTCAACGCTACGCCTGCGCGGACAAGGCCGGATCGAACGTCCTGAACCACAGGACCCTCCCCGGGCCGCACGCCCTAGGATCGGGCCCATGCAGCCGGCCCCCGCCGATGACCCCGGCGACCCCCGCCACCCGGCCGAGGCCGCCGCCCGCGCCACCGGACTCACCGTCCTCGACCGGGTCGTCACCGACTGCCGGGCCTGCCCCCGGCTGGTCGCCTGGCGCGAGGAGACCGCCCGCACCAAGCGCCGCGCCTACCAGGACTGGGACTACTGGGCCCGGCCGATCCCCGGTTTCGGCCCGCCCGACGCCCCGCTCGTCCTGGTCGGTCTCGCCCCCGCCGCCCACGGCGGCAACCGCACCGGCCGGATCTTCACCGGCGACCCCTCCGGCGACCTCCTCTACGCGGCCCTCCACGAGCTCGGGCTCGCCAACCGCTCGGAATCCGTCCGGCACGGCGACGGCCTGGAGCTGTACGGCGTCCGGATCACCGACCCGGTGCGCTGCGCCCCGCCCGACAACAAGCCCAGCACCGCCGAACGCGACACCTGCCGCCCCTGGATCACCCGCGAACTGCAACTGCTGCGCCCCACCGTGCGGACGGTCGTCGCCCTCGGCGGCTTCGCCTGGCAGGCGGTGCTGCCGGTGCTCGCCGACGCCGGCTGGACCGTGCCCCGACCGCGCCCGGCCTTCGGCCACGCCGCCCTGGCCACCCTCCCCGCCCGGGACGGCGGCCCCGACCTGCGGCTGTACGGCTGCTACCACGTCAGCCCGCGCAACACGAACACCGGCCGGCTGACCACCGCGATGCTCCGCGAGCTGCTCCGCGAGGCGGCCGTCTCGGCGGGGCTCAGCCCCCATTAGGGCGTGTCTGACAATTCGCGTCGGATCAGCGCGCGGCGTTGGGGTGCGTGCATCGCAAGGCGGAGGAGGGAGTCCATGCGGAGCATCGGCGACCGACGACAACGCGGCGAGGTGCGTGCCCCGGCGTCGCGTGCCCGGCGGGAATTGTCAGACACGCCCTGGCGCGTGGCCCCGCACGGCACGGCTCAGTCGAACCGCCGGGTGGCCGTGATCCCGCCGTCCACCGGCAGGGTCACGCCCGCCACGTACGAGGACCGGTCGCTGAGCAGCCAGGCCGCCGCCTCCGCCACCTCGGTGTCCAGGCCCGGGCGGCCCAGCGGGGTCGAGCGGGCGACCAGGGCGGCGAACTCCGGGCCCGCCGCGAAGTACTCCTCCGTCCCGGGGGTGCGGACCACCCCGGGCGCGACGGCGTTGACCCGGACGCCGTACCGCGCGTAGTCGGCGGTGGCCGCCTTCACCAGGCCGGTCAGTCCGTGCTTGGCGGCCTGCTGGGCGCCGTCGCCGAAGCCCCCGACCAGCGCGCCCACCCCGGAGTTGAGCACCACCGAGCCGCCGCGGCCGGCCGCCGCCATCGCCCGCAGCTGGGCGCGCAGGCAGAGCCAGGTGCCCCGCAGGTTGAGCGCGTGGGTGTCGTCCCACTCGGCCTCCGAGCGTTCGGCGAGCGGAGCGGGCGGCAGGCCGTTGCCCGCGTTGTCGAAGGCCGCGTCCAGCCGGCCGAAGGCGGTCAGCGCCGCGTCCACCGTCCGCTGGGCGCCCTCGGCGGTGGTCAGGTCGGCGGCCACCGCCACCGCCTCCCCGCCGGCGGCCCGCAGTTCGTCGGCCAGCGCCTCCACCTCCGGCGCGGAGCGGGCGGCCAGCACCAGCAGCGCGCCCTCCCGGGCGAACAGCCGGGCGGAGGTGGCGCCGATGCCCCGCCCGGCACCGGTGACGATCGTGACCTTGTCGTCGAGAAGTCCCATGCGGCGAGCCTGCCGCCGCCCCCCGCCGGCCCACCAGCGGCCGGTCGTTCCCCGGACCGCCCGACCGGGGACCGCGCAGCCAAGGACCGCACAGC
Organism: Kitasatospora sp. NPDC001309; assembly: GCF_042896295.1. NCBI lineage: Bacteria > Bacillati > Actinomycetota > Actinomycetes > Kitasatosporales > Streptomycetaceae > Kitasatospora > Kitasatospora sp. NPDC001309. The sequence continues at coordinate 107,260 of NZ_JBIAXC010000007.1, forward strand.
CAGGGACAGCCCGGTCCTGGTTGGGCCGGCCCGGCTGTGGCAGCCTGGCGCGCATGCCCGAGACCCCGCTGGGCGCGTTCCTGCGCGCCCGCCGTGCCCGACTCGCGCCCGCCGAAGCGGGCCTGCCCGCGGCCGGCCGCCGCCGCACCCCCGGGCTGCGCCGCGAGGAGGTCGCCGCCCGCGCCGGGATCTCGGCCGACTACTACGCCCGGCTGGAACAGGGCCGCCAACGGGTGCCCACCGGCCCGGTCCTGGACGGTCTCGCCGAGGCCCTGCACCTGAGCGGCCCGGAGCGCGCCTACCTGCACCGGCTGGCCGTACGGCGCGACCGTACGGCGCAGCCAGCCACCGACCCCTCCACCGACCCGGCCGTCCCCGCGGCCACCCTGGCCCTGCTGGAGACCCTGGACGCCGCCCCCGCCTTCGTCACCGGCCCGACCTTCGACCTGCTGGCCTGGAACCGGCCCGCCGCCCTGCTGCTGGCCGGGCCGGAGCGGCGGCCGCCGCACGAGCGCAACCTGCTCTGGCAGGTCTTCTGCTGCCCGTACCGGGACCGCTCGCCGGGCAACACGGCCGCCGACCGCTCGATCGGCGCCGACCTGGTCGCCTCCCTGCGCGCCCAGCACGCCGACCGCCCCCGCGACCGGAACCTGCTCGCCCTGGTCGGCCGGCTCTCCACGGCCAGCCCGGAGTTCGCCGCGCTCTGGGACCACCACCGGGCCGCCCCGCCCGGCCCCGGCCGCCTCCACGTCCGCCACCCCGCGCTGGACACCGCCGTCCTCGACTACACCGTGCTGCCGCTCCCCGAGGAGGGCCGCCACGTCTTCGCCTTCCTCGCCCCACCGGACAGTCCCACCCGCCGCGCCTTCGCCGCCGCGCGCGGAACGTGACCCAGCGGGCAGGGCACGCGGGACGGACAGCGCAGGCAGGACGGGAAAACCGGTACCGCCGCGCCCCCGAACGGCCGTAGCCTCCACCCGAACCCGACGTGCCCCCACCTGACGACCCGGAGTACCCGAGGCGATGACAGCGCACTGCTGCGAGTCCATGACCAGGCAGCTGGACCGGCAGTGCCACCAGCACGACAACCCGTACGACTGCCCCGACGCGGTGGTGCTGTTCATCGCCAAGTACCAGGAGTACGGGATCGTCGTCCACGACGGCGGCCGGGCGAGCATCGGCATCGACTTCTGCCCGTGGTGCGCGACACGGCTCCCCGAGTCCCAGCGGGACCGCTGGTTCGACGAGCTCGAACGCCGGGGCATCGACCCCTGGGCGCAGGACATCCCCGCCGAGTTCGAGGACGACCGCTGGCTAACCCTCCCCGGCGGCGACACCCGCTAGGGCCACAGGCCTCCCGGGCCCTACTCGAACCGCGTCAGCCTCCGGCCCGCCGCCCCCGCCCACACCTGCGGCAGCCGGGCCCGGGCGGCCTCCGCCGCCGCCAGCTGGCCCGCGTAGAGCACCCCGCAGGCGAAGGGCTCGCCGGCCGCCGCGGGCCGGGACGCCAGGGCGGCGGCGGCGACCACCGCGTCCTGGTGCTCGCCCAGCACCTCCTGGACGGCCTTCATCCGCTCCGCGTACCGCTCCGCCGCCGCGCCGACCGCGGGTGCCGCCGTCTCCCCGGCGTAGCGGGCCCGCTTGGCGGCCTTGCGGGCCTCGTGCAGGGCGCCGTCGCGTTCCGCGGGGCCGGCCGTGAGGGCGGTGTGCACCCGGGCGGCGGTGCGGCGCTGTTCGCGGGCCGCGATCCGGGAGAGCTCGGGGCCGGCGGCCCGGGCCGCGCGCGGGCGCAGCGGCGGGTCGGCGAGCAGGCTGGTCAGGGCTTCGGTCAGCGCCCGGCGGCGGGGGCTGTCGAGGGCGGCGACCACCTCGGGCCGGGCCCGGCGGTACTCGGCCGCGCCCCATTCCCGCAGCGACCCGGCGACCCGTTCCGGCCCGCAGGCCTCGGGCAGTTCGCGGGCCCGGGCGGCCAGCCGTTCGGCGAGCACCTCGCTGTCCCGGGCCCGCCCGAGGGTGGCGCCCAGCCAGCGCAGGTCGGCGACCAGGGTGTCGGTGGCGCCGGGGTCGAGGAGCCGGCGGAAGGTCCGCAGCGCGCTGCGCAGCCGTCGGCAGGCGACCCGCATCCGGTGCACGGCGTCGGGTTCGTCCGCCCGGACGGCGTCGTCCAGTCCGGCGAGCACCACCGCCTGGGCCTCGACGCGGTCGAGCAGCACCTCTCCGACCGTGGTCTCGGGCCTCGCCATGGACGCGCACCCCCTCGTCGGGGTCACCGGTGATGCCTTCCAGGGTAGGCACCGGGCGGCGGCTGTCGACCCCGCAGGGCCCGAGCGGGCACCGTCACGGCCCGAGCGGGCACCGCCCGGGCTGTCAAGGGTCCTACGCGCCCTCGTGCCCGGCACGAGGGGCATGGCATACTCCGGAGCGTGCTGACCTCCACCCATGCGACCAGGGCCCTGCGGGCCGCGGTGTTCACCGCGCTCGCCGTGCCGATGGCCGCGTTGGGCCAGGTGGTCATCACCGGTCGCCCGCTGTCGCTGTCGCTGGTGGCCACGGCGAGTGCCGTCGTCTTCCTGGTGGTGGCCGCGATGGCCGGCGGGGAACGCCGGCTGCTGCACATCACCGCCGTGATGGTGCCGGTCGAGCTGCTGCTGAACACCACCTTCAACTTGGGCCAGACCGCCTGTGGGCCGGTGCTCTCCGAGCACGTGTCCGCGCGCGGGGTGAACCTGCTGGTCTGCGGCGGCGGTTCGGTGGACGGCTCGCTGCTGGGCGGCCCGCTGGGGCACACCGGGGAACTGGCGCCCGCGGCGACCCAGTTGCTGCTCCTGGTGGTGCACCTGGCGATCGCGCTGGCCGCCTCGGCCTGGCTGCGGCTGGGCGACGCCGCGCTGTCCGGCCTGGCCCGGGCGCTGCGCGCGCTGCACCAGTCGCTGGCCCGCCCGCTGCGGGCGCTGCTCCTGCTGCTGCTCCCCGCCCCGGTGCGCCCGGTGCTGCGGGTGCCGCTGCCGGTGTCCGACCACGAGCGGCCGCGCCGCGAGGACGTGGTGCTGAGCCCGGCTCCCCGGCGTGGTCCGCCGGTTCTCGCGCCTGCCTGCTGAGCGCGTACCCCCTTCCGTCACCTGAGCGTGCACGGTTCCGTACGCCCGTGGGCAGTGCGCTCGACTCCGCGTCACTTGCCCCCGCCGCACCCGAGTGCGGCCACCCGCGCGCGCCCGCGCGCCGCGTACAGGAGTTGACTTCCCCATGGCTCAGGACAAGAACAAGAAGCGCGTCAGCGCCCGCGAGCGGATCCAGGAGGCGCAGCGCCGCGAGCAGCAGGCCGCCAAGCGCCGTCAGCTGATCGTCGTGTCGGTCTCCGCCGTCGTCGTGCTGGCGCTGGCCGGCGGTGTCGCGCTCGCGATCAACACCGGTTCGAAGAACGACGACAAGGCGGCCGCGGCCGCCTCCTCGGCCCCGCTGGTCGTGCCGGCGAACGCCACCGGCCCGGACGGCACGGTGATCACCCTCGGCAAGGCCGACGCCCCGCACACCATGGAGGTCTACGAGGACTTCCGCTGCCCGGTCTGCAAGCACTTCGAGGCGGCGAACGGCCAGACCGTCAAGCAGCTCACCCAGGACGGCCAGATCAAGGTGGAGTTCCACCTGGCCGCCTTCCTGGACAAGAACCTCGGCGGCAAGGGCTCGCGCACCGCGCTGGCCGCCGCGGGCGCCGCGCTGAACGAGGGCGTGGACAAGTTCAAGGCCTTCCACGACGTGCTGTACGCCAACCAGCCGGACGAGCGCAGCGACGACTTCGGCGACACCAACCACCTGCTGGACCTGGCCGGCCAGGTGCCCGGGCTCAAGACGGACGCCTTCGTGAAGGCGGTCACCGACCGGACGTACGCGCCGTGGGCGGCGAAGGTGGCCGACGCGTTCAACAACAGCCAGGTGACCGGCACCCCGACGGTCAAGGTGGACGGCAAGACGATCAACCTGTTCGCGGGCAACACCACCGCCACGCCGGAGCAGTTCACCGCCCAGGTGAAGCAGGCCGCCGGCCTCCAGTAGGCCGCCCCGCACCGCACCCGTCCCTCACCACCCCGCACCACACCGCCCCGCACGGCACCACCGGCCCGGCCGAACTCCCGGCCGGGCCGGCTCCTCCCAGCCAGCCACCGGAGTGTGCTGTCATGACCGCCCCGACCACCGTGCACCCCTCCCCGTCCGTCCCCGACGCCGCCGGCCGTGGCCCGATCGGCGCGAGCCGGGCCCTCGCCCTCCTGCTGTTCCTCGGCGGACTGGTCGGGCTGGCCGCCTCGGCCGTCCTGACCTTCGACAAGCTCCGCATCCTGGAGAACCCGTCGTACGTCCCCAGCTGCAACATCAATCCGGTGATCAGCTGCGGCTCGGTGATGCGCACCGAGCAGGCGGAGGTCTTCGGCTTCCCGAACCCGCTGCTCGGCCTGGCCGCGTTCGGCGCGCTGGCGGCGATCGGGGCCGGGCTGCTGGCGGGCGCCGCGTACCGGCGCTGGTTCTGGCTGGGCCTGCACGCCGGGACGGCGCTGGGCGTGGTGTTCGTGCACTGGCTGATCGACCAGGCGCTGTACGAGATCGGCGCGCTGTGCCCGTACTGCATGGTGGTCTGGGCGACGGTGGTGGTGCTGTTCTGGTACGTCACGCTGCACAACCTGCGCTCCGGCGTGATACCGGTCGGGCCCAGGGCGCGGGCGGTGGTCCGGGAGGCGGCGCGCTACCACTGGGCGCTGCCGGTGCTGTGGGCGGCGGTGATCGCGCTGCTGGTCCTGAACCGGTTCTGGTACTACTGGAGCACCCTCCTCTGACCGGCCCGGTCAGCCCACGTACCCCGCCGAGTGCAGCAGTACGGCGGCGCCGGTGCGCCGGGCCTCCAGGGCCCCGGTGAGCCGGCGCGCCGCGCTGGGGTGCAGCAGGGCGGCCGCCCGGGCGGGGGTGAAGTAGCCGTGGTCGGCGATCTCCTCCGCCTGCAGCCGGATCACCGCGCCCCGCTCGACCGCACCGCCGTCGAACATGAAGTGTACGGCCGGGTGGGCGTGCCGGCCCTGGTCGGGGATCGCCTCGCGCCACTCCACCACCAGCAGCCGCAGCTCGCCCGCCGACAGCCCGGTCTCCTCCCGCAGTTCGCGGGCGGCGCACTCGGCGGGGCCCTCCCCCGGGTCCATCCCGCCGCCGGGGAACTGCCACTGGTCGCGGTAACTCGCTTTCAGCAGCAGGACCTTGCCGTCCTCGCCGGTGAGCAGCACGCTGCAGCCGATGTAGGCGCGCAGTATCCGGGCGAGCCACTGTTCCTCCGTGAGTGCCCAGGTCTCCGTCATCGCGCCTCCTCCGCCGGCCGCTGCCCGTCCCGGTCACTCTGCCGCAACCGCCGCCCCGGCAAAGGCGGTTCGTACCTAATCCACCCGATCGGGTATCACCCGAAGACGGCTCGCCGGAAGGCGTTGCGCAGGTCGGTCAGCGGCTGGGTGTTCCGGTCGTGGTGCACCTTGTTGCTGAGCAGCAGGGCCCAGCGGCCCTGGCGGCGGGAGACCCAGCAGCCGGTGCCGGTGAAGCCGTAGTGGACGAAGGTGCCCTCGGCCGGGTCGGTGCCGGCGGCGACCAGCCAGGACAGGCCGCGCGCGGGGGCCAGGCCGCCGGTCTGCTCGCGCAGCGATGCGGTGATCCACCGCGCGCCCCACGGGAGTTCGGGCGGCGGGGCGAGCACGGCGGTGAGGAAGCGGGCCAGGTCGCGGGCGGTGGAGAAGACGCCGGCGTTGCCGGAGACGCCGCCGAGCAGCCGGGCGGAGGGGTCGTGGACGACGCCGTGCAGGTGGGCGCCGGTCGGCTCGTGCCACTCGGTGGGCGCGGCCCGGGCGGTGTCCGCGGCGCCGAGCGGCCCGTACCGGGTGTCGGTCATGCCGAGCGGCCGCCAGGTCCAGCGCTCGGCGAGGACGTCCAGCGGCGCGCCGCCGAGGTCCTCGACCAGGTAGCAGAGCAGCACGGCGGCGCGGTCGGTGTACTCCACGGCCGCTCCCGGCGCACGGTGCAGCGGGGCGGCCAGCACCCCGGCCCGGATCGCCGCCGGCTCCCGCCCGTAGAGCTGCTCGAAGCGGGTGTACGGCAGCAACCCCGCCGTGTGGGCCATGAGTTGACGGACCGTCACGACGCCGACGGGCCGCCCGGCGGCGGGCGGCCACCAGCGGCCGAGCGGTTCGTCCAGCGGCAGCCGGCCGGACTGCCACAGCACTCCGGCGGCGGGCCAGAGCGCCACCACCTTGGTGAGGCTGGCGAGGTCGTACAGGGTGTCCGGCCCCGGCGCGAGCCGCGCGTACGGGCCCTGCCCGAGGGTGCCGTGACTGCCGCCGCCGAGGGCGCCCCCGGCGTCGCCGACGGCCCAGACCGCGCCCGCGCCGACGGCGCGCAGGCCGGCCAGGACCAGCCGGTCCAGCTCCCCGCCGGGCGCGGCCAGGGCGGGGAGGCGCTCCGCCTCGGGTGCTCGGTGGTCCACCCCGGGTGTCTACCCGGGGCGCCGGCCGCTCAGACCGCCGCGGGGAGTTCCTTGCCGAGGCAGATGCTCAGCGGGTGGTCCTTGTAGATGCCGAACTTGCGGATCGCCGTGTAGCCCTCGGAGCCGTACAGCGCGATGGCCTCGGGCTGCTCGCTGCCGGTCTCCAGGATGACGCGGGTGTGCCCGGCCTCGGCCGCGGTCTCCTCCAGACGGTGCAGCACCGCCCGGGCCAGGCCCCGGCCGCGGGCGGCGGGGACCACGAACATCCGCTTGAGCTCGACGTCGCCGTCGCGCAGTCCGTCCGGGCCGGCCTGCTTGGCCCGCCAGCCGCCGCAGGCGACCGGCCGGCCGTCCAGGTAGGCGATCATGAACAGGCCGGCCGGGGCCTCGAAGTCCTCGGGGTGCATCACGGTCTCGTCCGGGTCGCCGTAGCGGCGGACGTACTCCTGCTGCACCTCCGCCGACAGGGCCTGCGCGTCGGGGTGGGCGTACCCGGTGATGCGGAACTCGACGGTGCTGGCGGCCTGCGCGGCGGTGCTCTCCATGGTCGAAGAGCCTACGACCTGCCCTTACTGAGACTCGAACCGGGCGAGCAGCTCGGTCTTGCCGAACATCGCGGCGGCGTCGACGGCGGACGGGACACCCGCCCTCGGGTCGGCGCCGCCGGCCAGCAGGGCGTCGACGACGTCCGAGCCGCCCTTGAAGACGGCCCCGGCGAGCGGGGTCTGGCCCTTGTCGTTGGCGCGGTTCGGGTCGGCGCCGCGCTGGAGCAGGGTTTCCACGGTGGCCGCGTGGCCGTGGTAGGCGGCCAGCATCACCAGGGTGTCGCCGCTGCCGTTGGTGAGGTCCGCGGAGACCCCGGCGTCGAGCGCGGTGGTCAGGGTGGCGGTGTCGCCGGCCCGGGCGGCGTCGAAGAGCTTCCCGGCGAGCGCGATCACCTCGGCATCGGGGGCATCGGTCATGGCGGACTGCCTTTCCAGAGGGGTGACGAGGGCTCGTGCGTACCGCACCGTAGCGGCCCGCGCCGCCGACGGACCAGCGGGCGTCCGGATTCCGGACGGCGGCCCCACCGGCCCCGGGCGCGGTACGCCGTGCGGTACGACGTCCGGCCGCACGGGTTGCGCGGCCATTCGAGCGAACTTCCGGGACCCCCCGGAAACTTCCCACCCACCCCCCGGGAATGCCTCGCGGCACCGGTCCCACCCGGATCCCGCACGACTCCAGGCCCCCACCCCGGCCGGTTCGCACACCGCCGCCCGGCTCACCCGACGGCAATGAACGGCAGAACCACCCATTTGCGCCGTTCCATCATCTATTACTTTTTGTCACGATTAGGGCACTTTAAGTAACACTGTCCCCCGTCCCCCTCCCCGAGGAGCAGAAGTGATCCTCTCGATTTCCGGCATCGTCCTGTTCGGCACCATCGCCTTTCTGTTCTTCCGCAGGGACGGACTAAAGGTCTCGCACGCCATCGTCTGCGCCCTCTTCGGCTTCTACGTCGCCGGTTCCTCGATCGCCCCCAGCATCACCGCGGGCGGCGCCAGCCTGGCGAGCCTGCTCGGCGGCCTTCGGTTCTAGGCGCCGCCTCTCCCCCACCGGCCCGGGCGCGGATCCCACCGCCCCGGGCCCCGTCGTACCACGAGCAGTGCCCCCTCACCCCACCCGTCCCACTCGACCGGGGAGTCACGGAATGCCGCTCCACCGCCATCTCGGCAAGGGCCGCGAGTTCGCCCGAACCGCCGGGGACCACGCCACCGACATGTTCGCCCCGCTCACCGTGATCGGCCGCGGGCTGCGCCACCACGCCGGCTGGGCCAAGGGCCGCTGGCAGGCCACCCCGAAGGAGCGGCGCGGCCCGACGCTGTTCCTGTCGGCCGCCATGCTGGTCGGCATCTACCTGCTGCCGCACGGCCTGCTGTTCGCCCTGGTCGGCCTGATGGCCAGCGCCGCCTGGGCCGGCCGGGCCCCCAAGGCGGCGCCCGCCCCGCCCGCGCCCGACGTCGCCGACGTCAAGCTCGCCGCCCTCTACTCGGCGCTCACGCCGTACCTGTGCGGCCCCGAGGACGCCAATCCGCTGTACCACTTCGAGGGCGGCTACAAGAACGCCTTCGGCTCCTGGGAGTTCGACGGCGAGGGCCGGCTCTCCCGGCTGGAGCTGAGCTACCCCGCCTACTTCACCGACACCGAGCCCGCCGCCCGGGCCCGGATCGAGCAGGTCGTCCAGGGCAAGGCCGGGCGGGCCCGGGAGTACCGCTTCGACTGGGACGAGGAGTCCAACCGGCTGCGGATCACCGCGCTGGCCCCACTGCCCACCGACATCGCCGCCCAGCGCTTCGTCGCCGCCCCGGGCGAGATCGTGCTCGGCTTCACCGACGAGGACGGCACCGCCCGCACCATCCCGGTCCACCAGGGCGGGGCCACCGCCCAGCAGCCGCCGGTGGTCTGGCGCACCGGCCCGCGCTCCTCCGAGCCGCACCTGCTGGCCCTCGGCGTCGCCGGCTACGGCACCTCCAGCCTGATCCGCTCGATCGCGCTCCAGGCGCTCCCGTACGGCGACCTGGTGGTGATCGACGGCGCCGGCACCGGGGAGCACGCCTGCCTGGTCAACCGGCCCGGCGTGCACACCGTGGAGACCAGCCTGCACGGCGCGCTGGCCGCCCTGGAGTGGGCCGCCCAGGAGACCGAGCGGCGGCTCACCGCGCTGAACACCGCCCGGCACACCGGCACCCCGCTGCCCGAGGACCTCACCCGGCCGCTCTGGCTGCTGCTGGACCACCCGACCGAGCTGGGCGAGCTCGCCCACGCCGAGGGCCGCCCCGACCCGCAGGAGCTGCTGGAGCTGCCGCTGCGGCACGGCCGCGCCGCCCGGGTCACCGTGGTGATCGCCGACGACGTCGAGGCCCGGGACCGGATCACCCCGACCGTCCGGGCCACCGCCCGGGCCAGGGTGCTGCTCGGCCCGGCCGGGCCCGAGGAGGGCCACGCCGCGCTCGGCGCGCCGCTGGACATCGTGCCCGCCGCCCACGCCCCGGTCGGCCGCGGCTACGCCCGGATCGGCAACGGCACCCCGGTCCGGCTCCAGGTGCCCGCCACCGTCGACCCGCTGGACGAGGAGGCCCCGGCCCAACTGCGCGACGCGGTGATCGCCCTGCTGCCGCACCGCGACAGCCGGACCGAGCCCGCCTCCGCGGCGCCGCCCCGCCCGGACCGCCCGCCGGTGGTCCCGCCGGACGCCGCCGCGCCCGCCCGCCCGGTCGACCTCGGCAAGACCGAGCCGATGATCCGTTCCCGACCGATCTCCTGACCGCCCGGGAAGCGGGGGCGACCGGCGCCGCGGAATCGCCGACCGGTACGCTCGTCACAGAAAGTCCGCACGATCACCAGATGTGAAATTGGTGACACCTGGGGTGATATCACCGGCCAGATGTGACAAATCGGGCGACGGTGGGTACAAACAGGGGCGGCACGACAGACGACGCATGTCCCGGGACGGGAATCTTCGTCGGAAGCCGAGCGTTGACCGAACGACGAAGAACAGCGACCAGAACAGCGACCACTAGTCCTGTGGGCCATTAAGCCCGGGAGGCACGATTCATGAGCGAGCGAGCTCTCCGCGGCACGCGACTCGGGGCCACTAGCTACGAGACCGACCGTGGTATCGATCTGGCTCCGCGCCAGACCGTCGAGTACGCATGTCAGAACGGACACCGATTCGAGGTTCCTTTCTCGGTCGAGGCGGAGATCCCTCAGGCCTGGGAATGCCGCTTCTGCGGCCAGGAGGCGGTTCTCCTCGACGGTGACGAGCCTGAGGAGAAGAAGACCAAGCCCACGCGCACCCATTGGGACATGCTGATGGAGCGCCGGACGCGCGAGGAGCTGGAGGAGGTGCTGGCCGAGCGGCTGGCCGTGCTCCGCTCCGGCGGGATGAACCTCGCGGTGCACCCGCGTGACACCCGCAAGAGCGCCTGACCCATCTCGCTCCCGCCGCAGGCGGGAGGACGCGAAAAGGGACCCTGGCCACCAGGGTCCCTTTCGCGTTGTCCGGAGCAGTTCGCGTTGTCCGGAGCAGTGGGTGCCGGAGCAGCGGGCGTCAGCCGGAGATCGGCGGGCGGTAGGTGGTGTCGGGGCCCTGCGGTCCGCGCGGACCGCTCTCCGGGTCGACCACCTCGCCCTGAACGACCTTGCCGTCCGGGCGGTGGATGCGCATCTGCTCCTGCAGCCGCATCGCGTCCGCGAACGCGTCGGCGCCCACGGCGGAGGTGCTGCGCATCGCCTTGTCCGCGATCCGGCGGCCGGCCACCCGCCACAGTGCCCTGGTCGGCGGGAACAGCAGGGTCAGGGCGACCAGGTCGGACAGGAAGCCCGGCACGATCAGCAGCAGCCCGGCCCCCACGGTCATGCTGGTGCCGGTCTGCGGCTGCTCGGACTGCGGGTTCTTGCTCTGCTCGATCGCCGCCGACAGGGCCTTGAGCCCGGCCCGCTTGATCAGCGAGCCGCCGATCACCGCGCCGGCGATGAGCAGCAGCAGGACGGTGAGGCCGCCGAGCCAGGAGGCGACCTGCACCAGCAGCCAGATCTCCAGCACCAGCCAGGCGGTGAACAGCAGCGGCAGCACCCGGCGCAGCCTGCTACGCGGGGCCGGACGGGCGGGGGTAGCTTGCTGGGTCACGGTACGGATCCACTCCAAGCGGTGCTCTGCGCGCCGCACGGGAGGTCCGGGCCGGCTACGGCACCACCTGGTCCAACGATTCCGCGGCGGCCGGTGTTCCGTGGAGCGTTCCGTCCACGGCCTTCCGGCGGCGGCCGACCAGCAGGGCGGCGGCGCAGGCCAGCAGGCCGCCGACGGCCAGCGTCCACTCCGGGGCGGAGCCGACCTCGTCGGCGACCGTGGTGCCGTCGCGCAGCGGGACGGTGGCGGACAGCTCGGCCGGGGTCAGCTCCCGGGTGCGCTGCTCGACGGTGCCGTCCGGGGCGATCACGGCGCTGATGCCGCTGGTGGCGGCGATCAGCACGGCCCGGCCGTGCTCGACCGCGCGCAGCCGGCTCATCGCCAGCTGCTGCTCGGGCTGGCCGGTCTCGGCGTAGGTCGCGTTGTTGGTCTGGACGACCAGGACCCGGGCGCCGCTGTCCACCGTGTCCCGGACGATCTCGTCGTAGGCCACCTCGAAGCAGATCACGTCGCCGATCCGCGCCGGGCCGAGCTGCATCACGCCGTTGTGGTCGCCGGGGTAGAAGTCGCGGGCGACCCGCTGGAGGCGGGTGATCACCTTCATCAGCTGGGCCCGGAACGGCACGTACTCGCCGAACGGGACGGGGTGCTGCTTGGTGTAGGAGGCGCCGGGGCCGGTGACCGGGTCCCAGACGATGCCCTCGTTCTGGACGTGCTGCGCGTCCGGGCCGTCCACCAGGGTGCCGACCAGGGTGGGCACGCCGACGGCCTTGACCGCCTCGTCGATGCGCTGGCGGGCCAGCGGGTCGCTGAACGGGTCCAGGTCGGAGGAGTTCTCCGGCCAGATCACCACGTCGGGGCGCGGGACCTTGCCCGCCTGCACGTCGGCGGCCAGGCGCTCGGTGGCCGAGGCGTGGTTGTTGAGCACCATCATCGGGCGGCCGAGGAAGTCCATGCCCGGGTTGGGCACGTTGCCCTGGACGATGGCGACCTTCACGGTGTCGGCCGCGGCGGTGGGCACCGGGACGAGGTAGCCGGCCAGCAGCGCGGCCACCGCGCCGAGCGCCGCCAGCGCGGCCGCCTTCGGGGCCCGGCCCGGCCCGCGCAGGCGCAGCGCGGCCCAGGCGAGCAGGGTGCCGGACAGGGCGACGGCGAAGGTCACCAGCGGCGCGCCGCCGAGGGCGGCCAGCGGGGTGTACGGCGTCGCGGTGTTGGCGAAGGCCAGTCGGCCCCAGGGGAAGCCGCCCAGCGGCAGCCGGTCGCGCGCCCACTCCTGGGTGACCCACAGGGCGGCCGCCCAGAACGCCCAGCCGGGCAGCCGGGAGGTGAGCGCCAGCGCCCCACCGAGCAGGGCCAGGAACAGCGCCTCGATCACCGACAGGCCGACGGTCGCGTCCCAGCCGACCACCCGCAGCCAGCTGAGCAGCATCAGGAAGAACGGGAAGCCGAAGGCGAAGCCCGTCCAGGCGCCCTGGCGGAAGGTGCGGCCGCGGGAGAGCAGCGACAGCGCGGCGACGCCCAGCAGCGACAGCGGCCAGAGGTCGTACGGCGGGAAGGCGAACGCGAGCAGCAGGCCGGACAGCGCGGCGAGGCCGGTGCGCGGCAGGCCGGCCCGGACCTTGGCGAGGGCGCGGGCGAGGCGGCCGGGGGTCGGGGCCGGTTCCGGCTGCTCGGGAGCGGTCCCGGACCGCTCCTGGGTGACGGGCATGGCCACCGGCGCACCATCTTCCTGGGGCTTGCTGTTCGGACGCTGTGCGAAGAAGGTACCCCGGAACGTCGCGGGCGCGTGAGGTCAGGGTGCTGGGCCGGTTCGGGGGGGGTGGTGGGGTCAGCGCTCCGCGTAGTGGAAGCGCCCCAGCGGCCAGTGGTCGGTGAGCCAGGCGGAGACGGCGCGGTACAGCGGGGCGTCCAGCTCGGCGCGGTCGGCGCGGACCCAGGAGCTGACCGAGACCACGGAGGCGTCCTCGCGGTCCGGATAGATGTACACGCAGCCGATCACCTCGGCCCGGTCCGGCTCCAGGACGGTGTAGGTGAAGCCCCGGCGGGCCTCGAAGTCGGCGGCGTGCCGGCGCAGGTCCGCGAGGTTGTCCGCCAGGGGCATGCCGTCGGCGGGCGGCCAGCCGCGGCCCGCCCAGCCGGGGGTGGCGCGGATGTGCGAGGTGCGCGGGCGGGCCCGGCGAGGAGCGTCGGGTCAGCGCGCGGTGTTGGGGTGCGTGCATCGCAAGGCGGAGGAGGGAGTCCATGCGGAGCATCGGCGACCGACGACAACGCGGCGAGGTGCGCACCCCAACACCGCGCGCTGACCCGACGCTCCTCGCCGGGCCCGCCCATGTCCAGGCGGCGTGGTCGGAGGCGTTGTGCTGCTCGCCCAGGGGTTCCAGGCGGAACTCCGGGGCGAGCAGCTCGCGCGGGACGGTGAAGTCGGCGGGGACGATCTCGGTCATGGTCGGCACCCTACGAGGGCGACCGCCCGCCGATCACCCGAATTACCGCTCGTGCACGGTGTTACCGCTCGTACACGGTGCGGCCGCGGACCACCGTGCGCAGGCAGAGCGGGAGTTCGTGGCCCGGGGTGAGGTCGGGCAGGCCGGGGGTGCCGGAGCGCGGGTCGGTGGACCAGCCCGCCACCCGGGAGTCCGGGGCCTGGACGACCAGCTCGTCGGCGGCCCAGAGCGCGTAGTTGGCGACCGCGCCGGGCACCAGCACGCCGTCGTGGTCGCGGCCGATCGCGCGCCAGCCGCCGCGGGTGTGGGCGGTGAAGGCGGCGCGGACCGAGATCCGGTGCTCCAGGGTCCGGTGGAAGGCCGCGGCGCGGACGGTACCCCAGGGGTCGAGCGGGGTGACCGGGGCGTCCGAGCCGAAGGCCAGCGGGACACCGGCCCGCAGCAGGGCCGCGTACGGGTTGAGGCCGGCCGCCCGCTCGGCGCCCAGGCGCTGCGCGTACATGCCCTCCGGGCCGCCCCAGGCGGCGTCGAAGGCGGGCTGGACGGAGGCGGTGAGGCCGAGTTCGCCGAAGGCCGCGATCGCCTTGTCGTCCAGGGCCTCGGCGTGCTCGACGCGGTGGCGCAGCGCCTTGACCCGGTCGGCGCCGACCCGCTCCCCGGCCGTGCGCACGCCCTCGATCACGGCGGCGAGCGCCGCGTCGCCGATCGCGTGGAAACCGGCCTGCAGTCCGGCCCCGGTGCAGGCGGCGACGTGGTCGGCGACCTGCTCGGCGGTCAGGTAGGCGGTGCCGGTGTGCTCGGCGTCGGCGTACCGGGCGTGCAGGCAGGCGGTGTGCGAGCCGAGCGCGCCGTCCACGAAGAGGTCGCCGCCGGCGCCCACCGCGCCGAGCCGGCAGGCGGTCTCGATGCCGCCCAGCTCGCCCCAGTAGCCGAAGACCTCGGGGCCCTCGCCCTCGGCGGCCAGCTCCAGCAGCGCGGCGAGGTCGGCCTCGGAGGAGATCTCCGGGCCGGCGCACTCGTGCAGGGCGCCGATGCCGAGTTCGGCGGCGCGGGCCAGGGTGGCGCGCTGGGCGCGGCGGCGCTGCTCGGGAGTGAGGTGCGCCAGCGCGGTCTGCCGGACGGCGTGGTGGGCGTCCTTGGTGAGCGGGCCGTCGGCGTGGTGGCCGGGGCGCTCGGTGAGGTCCTCGGTGAGGGTGCGCAGCGCGGTGGTGGCGAGCGCGGAGTGGACGTCGGTGCGGGAGAGGTAGAGCGCCGCGCCGCGGGCGGCCGCGTCGAGTTCGGCGCGCGTGGGCGGGCGGCCCTCGGGCCAGCCGGTCTCGTCCCAGCCGTGGCCGATCAGCACCCCGCCGGTCTCCGGCTGCGCCTCGACGAAGGCGGTGACGGCGGCCAGCGCGGCGGCCAGCGAGGGGCTGCCGGTGAGGTCGAGGCCGGTGAGCGCCAGCCCGGTGGAGGTGGCGTGCACATGGGCGTCGACGAAGGCGGGGGTGACCAGGGCGCCGTCCAGCTCGACGATCTCGTCGGCGGTCGCGGCGTACGCCTCGGCGGCGCCGTCGCTGCCGACCCAGGCGATGTGCCCGCCCTCCACGAGCATCGCGGTGGCGAAGGGGTCGGCGGGGCTGTAGACGGCGCCGCCGCGCAGCAGGACGGTCCGGGAGGTGCGTTCGGTCATGCGCCCAAGTCTGCACCCCGCCGGTTCGCGCTCAGATCTTCGGGGGTCGTGCCTCGTAGGGGGTGGAGAGCACCACCGTGGTGCGGGTGGACACTCCGGCGGCGCTGCGGATCCGCGCCAGCAGGTCCTCCAGGTCGCCCGGGGCGCCGACCCGGACCTTGAGGATGTAGTTCTCGTCGCCGGCGACGCTGTGGCAGGCCTCGATCTCGGGCAGGCCGGCCAGTCTCTCCGGGGTGTCGTCCGGGGCGCTGGGGTCGAAGGGCTTGACCGAGATGAACGCGGTCAGCGCCAGGTCGACGGCGTCGGGGTCGACGATCGCGGTGTAGCCGCGGATCACCCCGCGCTGTTCGAGGCGGCGCACCCGCTGGTGCACCGCCGAGGTGGACAGGCCGGTGGCCTTGCCCAGGTCCGTGTAGCTCATCCGGCCGTCCTCTAGGAGCAGCTGGACGATGCGTTGGTCGAGATCCTCCACGGTGCGCAAACCTACCCGCTCGGGGAGCACGGGGGGCGCACGGTGGTTGCACGGGGTCGGACCGCAGGTGTCGCACGGGCATGTGCCTGGTGAATGTGGCGGGCGGTGTGGCCAAGGACACACCCGGTGCATCACGGTGCGCAAGTCCGCAGGGTTATGAGCCCGAGTCGCAGGGAAGTGCTGGTTGTGGCCCCAGAGCGACCACGCCGGGCCCGATCCTAGGGGGATCTCCATGCCTGCTACCGACCAGCGCGTGCTGGCTCTCGACGAGACCGACGATCTGTCCGGCCGCGACGACCTCGCGGTCGACCACGTGCCGGGCACCGACCCCGGCGACGCCGAGACCTGGGACATCTTCCGGGTCCACTGCCCCGAGTGCCGCCGCCCGATCGCCCTGGTGGCGGACGAGGAGCAACTGCCGCAGCACGCACTGCTGCCGACGGCCTGGAACCCCTTCGCCCCCGCGATCTGCCCCGGCTCGGGCACCCTGACCGACGACCTGGCCGAGGCGGAGACCCGGGAGGACGCCGAACCGACCGGGTTCGAGGCGCTGTGCAAGCTGCCGAGCGGGCTCGACTGGCGCACCCAGCCGTTCTCGCACGCACCGGTGCACCGCCCGGTGCGCAGCGCGGGCGGCGGTGTCGCCGCCCCGGCCAAGGCCGGGCGGGCGGTCGCCTCGGCCGTCCCGCTCGCCACCATCCCGGAGCAGCGCCGGCGGCTCGCGCGGCGCTGATTACCTGCGGCAGCAGGCGAGTTGACGCCTGATCAAAGAATTGCCCCCGGTCGTCACTCCGCACCCTGGAGTGACGGCCGGGGGCCGTATCGGGGAGGCCGCGGCCCCCGAGCCGGGCTTCGGCACCGGGCCGGGCTCCGGGCCCGCCTCGGCTCAGCCCTTGGTGAGGTGGCGGCCGATCACCAGGCGCTGGATCTGGTTGGTGCCCTCGACGATCTGCAGCACCTTGGCCTCGCGCATGTAGCGCTCGGCCGGGAAGTCCTGGGTGTAGCCGTAGCCGCCGAGCACCTGGACGGCGTCGGTGGTCACCCGCATCGCGGCGTCGGTGCAGAACAGCTTGGCCATCGCCGCCTCCTTGGAGAACGGCCGGCCCGCGTCCCGCAGCCGCGCGGCGGCGAGGTAGAGCGACCGCCCGGCCTCGATCTGGGTGGCCATGTCGGCGAGCATGAAGGACAGGCCCTGGAAGTCCGCGATCGGGCGGCCGAACTGGCGCCGGGTGCGGGCGTAGTCGACGGCGAGGTCGAGCGCGGCCTGGGCGACGCCGACGGCACAGGCGGCGATGCCGAGGCGGCCGGAGTCCAGCGCGGCGAGCGCGATCTGGAAGCCCTGGCCCTCCTCCCCGACCAGCCGCTCGCGGGGCACCCGGGCACCGTCGAAGTGCAGCTGGGCGGTCGGCGAGGAACGCATGCCCATCTTGTGCTCCGGCGGCGCGGCCGACAGGCCCTGCTGGGCGCCGGGCACGAGCAGGCAGCTGATGCCCTTGGGGCCGTCCACCCCGGTGCGCACCAGGGCGCTGTAGAAGTCGGCCTGGCCGCCGTGGGTGATCCACGCCTTGGTGCCGTTGACGACGTACTCGTCCCCGTCGAGGTCGGCGCGGGTGCGCAGGGCCGCCGCGTCGGAGCCGGACTGCGGCTCGGAGAGGCAGTAGGCGCCGAGCTGTTCGCCGGAGAGCATGCCGGGCAGCCACGTCTCGCGCTGCTCGTCGTTGCCGAAGGTGGCCAGCGCGTGGCAGGACAGGGTGTGCACGCTGACGCCGAGGCCCACCGCCAGCCAGCCCGCGGCGAGCTCCTCCAGGACCTGGAGGTACACCTCGTAGGGCTGCTCGCCGCCGCCGTACTTCTCGTCGTAGGGGAGGGAGAGCAGGCCGGCCTCGCCGAGGGTGCGGAAGACCTCCCGGGGGAAGCGGTCCGCGGCCTCGTCCTCCGCCGCGCGCGGCTGGAGCTCGCGCTGGACCAGGTCCCGGGTGAGGCTCAGCAGCTCGCGGGCCTCTTCGCTGGGCAGCTGGCGCTCCACGGCTTTCACGGGGGACGGGGTCATGGCGAGGGTCGCCTCCTCGATCGGGCGCCGGCCCGGGGTGGCGGGTGGTCCGGCGCGGGTGTGGCAGGTCGGCCCGACCGGCACCGGGTTGCGGTGAACGGCCGTTCACAGGCGTGGCGAAGGCGAGTATGCCCGAAACCCGCGCTGCCGTCACGACCTGCACAGATGATCTGTCCGCAGTGGTGGGCTACGGCACCGTAGGGTTGACGTTGTGGCTGCATCCGGAACCGCCCCCTCCTCCCGTCCGCCCGCTCCCGCCGACCCGCTGACCGGGCTGGTCCGGGAGCTGCGGGCGCTGCCGCCCTCCTGCGGGCCGGTGCGGCTGGTCGCGGTGGACGGGCACGCGGGCTCCGGCAAGACGACCTTCGCCGGGCGGCTGGCGGCAGCGCTCGGCGGCGCACCGGTGGTCCACCTCGACGACCTGGCCACCCACACCGAGCTCTTCGACTGGACCGGGCGGCTGCGCGAGCAGGTGCTGGAGCCGCTGGCGGCCGGCCGCGACGCCGAGCACCGGGTGTACGACTGGACGCTGCGCCGTTTCGCCGGCACCGCCCGGGTGCCGCTCGCCCCGGTGGTGCTGGTGGAGGGGGTCGGCGCGGGGCGCCGCGAGGTGCGGCCGTGGCTGGCCCGGGTGATCTGGATGGAGCTGGAGGCCGCTGCGGCCCGTCGGCGCGGCGAGGAGCGGGACGGGCCGGAACTCGCCGCGTTCTGGGCGGGTTGGGCCCGCGCGGAGGCGGCGCACTTCGCCGCCGACCCGAGCCGTCCGCACGCCGCCACCAGGGTCGACGGGGTGACCGGGCGGATCGTGCCGAGCACCGTCGGTGAACCTTCAACTAAGCCCTTGACCTGCGACATCACCAGGACTTAGGTTCTCCTCAGTCGCCGGAACCCACCGTTCCGGCCGCTTCGGACCCGGCGCTCCCGACTTGTTCCCCCGTGAGCCGGGAGCGCCGTCCGGTCCCCTCCCCCAGCCCCCCGGTCAGCGGTTTTTCGGCCATCCGGCCGCCCAACCACCGTGTGCGCGATCGCATTTGACCCTGTGCGGCACCCTTCCGGATCAGCCCCGCGCCGGTACGATTCCCGGTAGGCGCATATGCGCCCCGGGGGCTCGACGACCACCGGCCCGGCTGCGTACAGGCGATCCGCCGGCCGAGCCCCGGGCCACACCGCGGGGGGCGTGAGTGACGACGGTCGACAGTTCCGACAGCACGGCGGGCGGCCCGGACCGGCCCGCCGACCGGGCCTGGCTGCGGGCCATGGACGCCTACACCGCCGGTGCCTACGCCCGGGCCGAGGAGGAGTTCCGGGCGGCCGTCCGGCTGGACCCCGGCATGGCCGACGCCTGGCTCGGCCTGCACGCGCTGCGCAGCGACACCTCGGCCGCCCTGCTCGCCATGTACCGCAACCAGAACCGCTTCGGCGAGCAGCGGCGGCTGCACCGCCGCCCGCTCAGCTCCTGGTACTGGCTGGGGTGGTGGGTGCAGCCGGTGCTGGAGGACGCCCGCGACCTCGCGCTGGCGCACGCCTCGCACTGGCTGGACGGCCGCCACCTGGCCGAGCTGGACCGGGCGTTGGAGCAGTGCCCGGCCCCCAGCGAGGACCCGTCCGCGCAGTTCCTGTACGCCTGCCGGTCCTACCTGCTCAAGGACTGGGAGCAGTTGATCCGGGACACCGACCGGCTGCTGGACGACCCGCTGCTGGGCATCGAGGCCGGGCTCTTCGCCGGCATGGCCCGGGTGCGGCTGGACATGTGCGCCCAGGCGCAGGCCCCGCTGGCCGCCTCACTGGCCCGCTGCCGCTCCGAGCAGCCGCAGCGCAAGGAGCTGCGCTACTGGCTGGCCCGGGCCTACGAGGGGGCCGGGCGCAGCGCCGCGGCGCTGCCGCTCTACCGGGCGGTGCACCGGGCGGACCCGGCGTTCATGGACACCTCGGCCCGGCTGACGGCCATCTCGGCCGAGGACGCGCTCGCGGACGGGCTGCTCGCGGACGGGCGCTCCGGCGGGCTGGACGGCTTCGGCCCGGACGGCGTCGGGCTCGACGGGGGCGGGCTCGACGGGGCCGGGCTCGACGGGGCCGGGCTGGACGGCGGCGGCCTCGACGGGGCCGGGCTGGAGGGCGTCGGGCTGGACGGGAGCGGCCTCGACGGCGTGGGTCCGGAGGGAGCCGGGGCGGGCGGTGGGACGGGCTACCAGGAGGACCCCGGCTACGCCGAAGGGCCGCTCTACGACGCCGAGTTCGGCACCGGCACCGCCCCGGTCGGCGGCGCCCCGGTCGGCGGCGGGCCCGCGGTGGACGCGACCCTCGTGGACGGCCCGCTCACCGCGCCGGAACCGGACCCCGCCGCCGCGGGCGGCGCACCCCAGGCGGCCGGCGAACGCTCGGGTTCGGGCGCCCCGGCCGGCCCCGCCGCACCGCCGCTGCCGGTGCGCGGCGAGGCCCAGCCCCGCACCGCCGCCGCTCCGCCGCCCCGGACCGCCGGCAACGAACGGGAGTTGGACGCGGCCCTGGCCGAACTCTCGCTGATGGTCGGCCTGGAGCCGGTCAAGCGCCAAGTCAGGGCGCTCTCGGCCCAGTTGAGGATGTCGAGGCTGCGGGCCGAGCAGGGGCTGCCGGTCCAGCCGCCGAAGCGGCACTTCGTCTTCTCCGGCCCGTCCGGCACCGGCAAGACCACCGTGGCACGGATCCTCGGCCGGGTCTTCCACGCCCTCGGACTGCTCTCCGGCGACCACCTGGTGGAGGCCCAACGCGCGGACCTGGTGGGCGAGTTCCTCGGCCAGACCGCCGTCAAGGCGAACGAGCTGATCGACTCCGCGCTGGACGGCGTGCTGTTCATCGACGAGGCGTACAGCCTCTCCAACTCCGGCTACACCAAGGGCGACGCCTATGGCGACGAGGCGCTCCAGGTGCTGCTCAAGCGGGCCGAGGACAACCGGGACCGGCTGGTGGTGATCCTGGCCGGCTACCCGGAGGGGATGAACCGGCTGCTCGCCACCAACCCCGGCCTCAACTCCCGCTTCACCACCCGGGTCGACTTCCCCAGCTACCGGCCGAACGAACTGACCGCGATCGGCGCGGCGCTGGCCGGCCGGGACGGCGACGGCTGGGACGAGGACGCGGCCGAGGAGCTGGCCAGCATCTGCACCCACGTGGTGCGCGAGGGCTGGATCGACGAGCTGGGCAACGGCCGGTTCATCCGCACCCTGTACGAGAAGTCCTGCGCCTACCGGGACCTGCGGCTCTCGCTGCTGCGCGTGGCGCCGGGCCGGGAGGACCTGGCGACGCTGCGGCTGCCGGACCTGGTGCAGGCGTACGGGGAGCTGATCGACGGCCGGGGCTGACGACCGGCTCCCCCACCGGGCCTCAGCCCCTGAGCAGCTCCGCCTCGCGCTCCGGGTCGAGTCCGACCCTCGGCCGGTCGGCGCGCTGCGGGGCCTCGCCGCCGATCGACCGCAGCCAGGCCCAGGTGTCCTCGACCGTCTCGGCGACCGGGCGGCAGCGCAGCCCGGCGTCGACGGCTCGGGCGACCGAGGCGCCGTGCAGGAAGTCGTAGAGCTCACCGGGCGCCAGCCAGACCGGCAGCTCCGTCCAGGGCTGCACACCGGCCGCCAGGATCCGCTCCGGGTCGGTCCAGCGCAGCTCGGCGTCCGAGCCGGTGGCCCCGACGCAGGCCTCCAGCAGCCCGCCCATGGTGGTGTGGCCGGCCGGGCTGACCACGTTGTACGGCCCGCCCAGCCGGGCCGCCACCGCGTCCAGGGTCCAGGCGGCGAGGTCGCGGCCGTCGATGTACTGCAGCGGCAGCTCGCGCGGGCCGGGAGCGAGCACCGGGCCGCCCCGGGCGATCCGGTTCAGCCACCAGGGCAGCCGGCCGATGTCCTCGTACGGGCCGAGGATCAGTCCGGCGCGGACCAGCAGGGCGCGCCCGCCGTACTCCGCCTCCAGGGCCAGTTCGGCGCCGCGCTTGGCCTCCGCGTAGCCCACCTCACCGGTGAGGTCCGGGGCTGAGTCGACCACCGGTGCGCTCTCGTCGGCCCCGGCGCGCAGCGGGTGGTCGTACACCGAGCGGCTGGAGACGTACGCGTAGTGGCCGACCCGGCCGTTCAGCCGCCGGGCGCTGTCGCGCACCGCCGCCGGGGCCCAGGACCAGGTGTCCACCACCGCGTCCCACTCCCCCGTGCCGAGCGCGGCGAGGCCGTCCTCGGCGGTGCGGTCGCCCCGCAGCACCCGGACGCCCTCGGGCGCGGGCTGCGTGCCGCGGTTGAGGGCCGTCACCTCCCAGCCCCTGGCCAGCGCCTCCTCGGCGACGGCCCGTCCGACGAACTTCGTTCCACCCAGCAGCAGGAGTCTCATGCCGACCACCCTCCTCCGAGGGTGGCCGGCAGGGGAACCGTTGCTGCTGTGGGCAGATTCGCCCTCGGCGGACAGGCGTCGCCGGATGGGGGGCCTTCGGGTGCTTCCCGAGGCTAGGCGGTCGTGCGGTGGTCCGGGTCGTGCATCTCGCCGACCAGCTCCTCAAGGACGTCCTCCAGCATCACCACGCCGACCGTGCGGCCGTCCTGGTCCAGCACGGCGGCCAGGTGGCAGGTGGCCCGGCGCATCGCGCCGAGGGCGTCGTCCAGCGGGAGGCTGCCGCGCAGCACCGTGATCGGCCGCCACAGCCGGGCCGGGACGGGCGCCGACGGGTCGTCCACGTCGAGGATGTCCTTGAGGTGGAGGTAGCCCAGGTAGCCGTGGCCGGCCGGGTCCCCGTCGGTGACCGGGAAGCGCGAGAAGCCGGTGCGCAGGGCGAGCTCCTCGACCTCGGCGGCGGTCGCCTTCGGGTCCACGGTGACCAGCTGCTCGGGCCGCAGCAGGACGTCGGTGACCGGGCGGCGGCCCAGCTCCAGGGCGTCCTCCAGGCGTTCCTGGCGGTCCTCGTCGAGCAGGCCGGCGTCCCGGGAGTCGACCAGCAGGTACATCAGCTGCTCGGTGGTGAACACCGACTCGACCTCGTCCTTGGCCTCCACCCGGAACAGCCGCAGCACGCCGTTGGCGCAGGCGTTGAGCGCCCGGATCACCGGGGCGAGCCAGCGGGCCAGCCGGTCCAGCGGCGGGCCGAGCAGCAGCGCGGCCCGCTCCGGGCCGGCCATCGCCATGTTCTTCGGCACCATCTCGCCGATCACCATGTGCAGGAAGACCACGAGGGCCAGCGAGATCCCGTACGAGAGCGGGTGCATCAGGCCGGACGGGACGCCGATCGCGTGGAACGGGCCCTCCAGCAGGGAGGCGATGGTCGGTTCGGCGAGCGCACCGAGGCCCAGCGAGCAGACGGTGATGCCGAGTTGGGCGGCGGCCAGCATCGCGGAGACGTTGGACAGCGCGTGCAGCACCGTCCGGGCGCGCTTGTGCCCGGCCTCGGCGAGCGGCTCGATCTGGCTGCGGCGCACCGAGACGACGGCGAACTCCGCGCCGACGAAGAACGCGTTGCCGAGCAGGAGCACGACGGCGACGGCGAGTTGGAGCACGGTCATCGGACGCCCTCCCCGTTCTCGCCGAACCGGCCGGGCGCGCTGGTGCGCTCCACCCGGACCTGGCTGGTGCGGTGCCGGTCGACACCGGTCACGGTGAACCGCCAGCCGGGCAGTTCGGCCTGCTCACCCACCTCGGGGAGCTTGCCGAGCAGGTCGGAGACCAGGCCCGCCAGGGTCTCGTACGGGCCGTCCGGGGCGTTCAGGCCGATCGCCTCCAGCTGGTCGAGCCGGGCGCGGCCGTCCGCCTCCCAGACGGGCAGGCCGTCGACGGCCGGCAGCTGGAGCAGGTCGGGGTGGTCCTCCGGGTCGTGCTCGTCCTGCACCTCGCCGACGATCTCCTCGACGATGTCCTCGACGGTGACGACCCCGGCGGTGCCGCCGTACTCGTCGACCACGATGGCCATCGGCTGGAGGCGGCGCAGCTGGTCCAGCAGCCGCTCGGCGGGCAGGGTCTCGGGCACCAGCAGCGGCGGCGAGGCCAGCTCGGCGACCCGGACCAGGCCGCGGCGGGCGGCCGGGACGGCGAGGGCGTCCTTGAGCGTCACGATGCCGGTGATCTCGTCCACGGTGTCGGTGTAGACGGGGAAGCGGGACAGGCCGGTGGCCCGGGTCAGGTTGATGACGTCGGAGGCGGTGGCGTCGCGCTGGAGGGCGGCGACGTCGATCCGCGGGGTCATCACGGACTCGGCGGTGAGCTCGCCGAGGCCGAGGGTGCGGACGAACAGGGTCGCCGACTCCTCGTCTATGGCGCCGGCCTTGGCCGAGTGCCGGGCCAGCGAGACCAGCTCGGCCGGGGTGCGGGCGTGCTCCAGCTCCTCCTGCGGCTCGATGCCGAAGGCCCGGACGGTGCGGTCCGCGGCGCCGTTCAGGAAGCTGATCAGCGGGCGGCAGGCGAAGGAGAAGGCCATGTGCGGGGCGGCGACCGCGCGGGCCACCTGGAGCGGGCGGGAGATCGCCCAGTTCTTGGGGACCAGCTCGCCGATCACCATCTGCACGACGGTGGCCAGCACCATGCCGACCACCACGGCGACACCGCGGGCGGCCGAGTCCGGCACCCCGATGCCCGACATCACGGGCGAGAGCAGGGTCGACAGCGCCGGCTCGGCGAGCATGCCGACCACCAGCGAGGTGACGGTGATGCCCAGCTGGGCGCCGGAGAGTTCGAAGGACAGGTGCCGCAGGGCCCGGGAGACCCGGCGGGACTTGACGTCGCCGGCTTCGGCGGAACGTTCCACCGCGCCGCGGTCGGCGGTCACGAAGGCGAACTCGGCGGCCACGAAGAGGCCGTTGGCGAGGATCAGGAGCAGGGCCGCGAGCAACAGCAGCCAGGCGGTGATCACAGTGCCGCCTGCCTTCCGGAGGTCGGAAGCGAGGCGGCGCAGGTACTACCGGACGGATCGTCCATCGAGGGGGAGTGTCACTCCTCTGGTCGGTGCGGTACAGGTCGTGCCGGGGGCAGGATGAAGTTTTGCCCCACTTTTACCAGCGTAGACCATATCGGCGCGACGGTAGGAAGCGTGTTCGGACCCGCCGGGGCCCCGGGCCGGGGTTCGGGGGGCCTGGACCCCGGGGGTGCGGGCGTCGCGGGATCCGGGGGTGCGGGCGTCGCGGGGTCCGGGGGTGCGGGCGTCCGGGGTCAGGCCCGGGCGTGGTGCTCGACCAGGTCGCGCAGCGCACGGGCGTCCGCGATCGCCCGGTCCTTGCCGACGCCGGACTGGATGCCGACCGCGGCCAGCGAGGTGCCGTCGGCGAGGTCGAGGGTGGCCCACGGGTCGCCCTGGCGGAAGTTGACCCGGACGATCTCCGGCCAGGCCAGCCGACGGCTGCGGACGAAGTTGACCACCGTCACGCCCTCGGCGTCCGCGCTCACCCGGGGGCGGGCCAGCATCAGGCCGACGGCGGCGAACAGCACGCCGCTGGCGACCATCATGATCCGGTCGTTGAGCTGCCAGTTCGCCGGGAGCAGCACGGCCAGCACCACGAACAGGGCCACGAGCACGGCGCAGACCGGCAGCAGCACCGCGCGGGTGCGCCGGGGCGCCCAGGTGACGGGGAACTCGACGGGCGGCGTGGACACGTGGGGTCTCCGGTGGCTCTGGATCGTGGCGGTCGTGGCGGTCGTGGCAGTCATGGCTGTCATGGCGGCGGGACGGTGGGGACCGCCGGGACGGCGAAGGGGCGGGGACGCCGACCGGCGTCCCCGCCCCTATTGAACCGTTCTTTACTCTCTGGCGTGCAAGCAGGTCAGAGGCGGCAGGCGTGGATGTTGGTGACCAGGATCGCCCGGGCGCCGATGCCCCACAGGTCGTCCATGATCTGCTGGGCCTCCTTGCGGAGCACCATCGACCGGACGGCCACCCAGCCCTCGGTGTGCAGCGGGGAGACGGTCGGCGACTCCAGACCGGGGGTGAGCGCCACGGCGGCGCCGACCTTCTCGGCCCGGATGTCGTAGTCCATCAGCACGTAGCGGCGGGCCACCAGCACGCCCTGGAGACGGCGCAGGAACTGCTCCACCCGGGCGTCCTCGCCCGCGCCCTTGGGGCGGATCACCACGGAGTCCGAGATCAGGATCGGCTCGCCGAAGACCTCCAGGCCGGCGTTGCGCAGGCTGGTCCCGGTCTCCACCACGTCGGCGATCACGTCGGCGACGCCCAGCTGCACGGCGGTCTCGACCGCGCCGTCCAGCTTGGTGACCGTCGCCGTCACGCCGTGGTCCGCCAGGTGCTGCTCGACCAGGCCGGTGTAGGAGGTCGCGATCCGCAGCCCCTCCAGGCCCTGCACGTCCTTGACGTCCACGCCCTCGGGGCGGGCGAAGCGGAAGGTCGACCCGGCGAAGCCGAGGGCGAGCACCTCCTCCGCGTTGGAGTGCGAGTCCAGCAGCAGGTCGCGGCCGGTGATGCCGACGTCGAGGCGGCCGGAGCCGACGTACACGGCGATGTCGCGCGGGCGGAGGAAGAAGAACTCGACCTCGTTGGCCGGGTCGACGAGGACGAGCTCCTTCGGGTCCTTCCGCTGGCGGTAGCCGGCCTCATGGAGCATCTCCGCCGCGGGACCCGAGAGCGAACCCTTGTTGGGGACGGCGATGCGCAGCATGGGAAG
This sequence comes from Kitasatospora sp. NPDC001309, assembly GCF_042896295.1. Classification (NCBI taxonomy): domain Bacteria; kingdom Bacillati; phylum Actinomycetota; class Actinomycetes; order Kitasatosporales; family Streptomycetaceae; genus Kitasatospora; species Kitasatospora sp. NPDC001309. Next base: position 133,672 of record NZ_JBIAXC010000007.1, read on the forward strand.
TCGGTTCCTTACCTGTTCGGTGGAGGGGTGCTGTCGGGAGCGGTTCAGAGGTACTTGTACACGTCGTCGAGCGTCAGCCCGCGGGCGATCATCATCACCTGAAGGTGGTAGAGGAGTTGCGAGATCTCCTCCGCCGTCTGCTCGTCCGACTGGAACTCGGCGGCCATCCAGACCTCGGCGGCCTCCTCGACGACCTTCTTGCCGATCGCATGGACGCCCTGCTGGACGAGCTGCGCGGTACGGGAGGACGAGGGGTCGCCGGTGGCGGCCTTCTGCTGGAGCTCGGAGAAGAGCTCCTCGAATGTCTTCGAAGCCATGATGGGACTCACCATACGGCGTGCGGGGTGGCGGACGGTAAACGGTCCCGGAGCGTGGACAGTCCTGTGGACGTCCACGCTCCGGGACCGGACGGCCTGCCGTCAGCGGGCGTCGCGCAGGGCGACGGCGGTGGCGACGGCGGCGGTGACGGCCTCGTGGCCCTTGTCCTCGGCGGAGCCCGGCAGACCGGCCCGGTCCAGCGCCTGCTCCTCGTTGTCGCAGGTCAGCACGCCGAAGCCGACCGGGACGCCGGTGTCCACGCTGACCTGGGTCAGGCCGACGGTGGCCGCCTGGCAGACGTAGTCGAAGTGCGGGGTGCCGCCGCGGATCACCACGCCGAGGGCGATCACGGCGTCGTAGCCGCGGTCGGCGAGGCGCTTGGCTGCGACCGGCAGCTCGAAGGTGCCCGGGACGCGCAGCACGGTCGGCTCGGCGACGCCCAGCTCCTTGAGCGCCCGGTGGGCGCCGTCCAGCAGGCCGTTCATCACCTTGTCGTGCCACTGGGCGGCGATGACCGCGACCTTGAGGTCGGCGGCGCCGTCGATGGTCAGCTCGGGGGCTCCGTGGCCGCTCATGTCTTCCTACTTCCTGTGGTCGGTGGGTGGTTCAGTGGTTCAGGAGCCGAGCCCGGGCAGGTCGTGGCCCATCCGGTCGCGCTTGGTACGCAGGTAGCGAAGGTTGTGCTCACCGGGCGCGATCTCGACCGCCTCGCGCCCCTTGACCTTGAGCCCGTGGTCGGTGAGCGCGGTCTGCTTCCGCGGGTTGTTGGTCATCAGGGTGAGCGAGCGGACCCCGAGGTCCACCAGCATCTGCGCCGCGATGCTGTAGTCGCGGGCGTCCGCGGGCAGCCCCAGGTCCAGGTTGGCGTCGACGGTGTCGCGCCCCTGCTCCTGCAGCTCGTACGCGCGCAGCTTGTGGGCCAGGCCGATCCCCCGGCCCTCGTGGCCGCGCAGGTAGAGCACCACGCCGCGGCCGGACTCGGCGACCCGCCGGAGCGAGGCCTCCAGCTGCGGACCGCAGTCGCAGCGCAGCGAGCCGAGGACGTCGCCGGTCAGGCACTCGGAGTGCACCCGCACCAGCACGTCCTCACCGTCCGGCAGTCGGCCGTCCTCGCCGAGGCCGCCGGCCACCAGCGCGATGTGCTCGACGCCGTCGAGGGTGCCCCGGTAGCCGACCGCGGTGAACTCGCCGTGCACGGTGGGCAGGGCGGTGGTCGCGGCCCGGTCGACGTGCAGCTCGGTGCGGCGGCGGTAGGCGATCAGGTCCTCGATGGAGATGATCGCCAGGCCGTGCTCGCGGGCGAAGGCGACCAGCTCGGGCAGCCGGGCCATGGTGCCGTCGTCGTTGACCACCTCGACGCACACGCCGGCCGGCGGCAGCCCGGCGAGCCGGGCCAGGTCGACGGTGGCCTCGGTGTGCCCGGGGCGGACCAGCACGCCGCCGTCGACGGCGCGCAGCGGGAAGACGTGGCCCGGGCGGGTCAGGTCCCCCGGCTCGGTGCCGGGCGAGGCCAGCAGGCGGACGGTGCGGGCGCGGTCGGCGGCGGAGATGCCGGTGTCCACGCCCTCGCGGGCGTCCACCGAGACGGTGTAGGCGGTGCCCTTGCGGTCCTCGTTGACCTGGGTCATCGGCGGGAGCTTGAGGCGGTCCAGCTCCTCACCGGTCATCGGGGTGCAGATCACGCCGGAGCTGTAGCGGATGGTGAAGGCCATCAGCTCGGGGGTCGCGGCGGAGGCGGCGAAGATGAAGTCGCCCTCGTTCTCGCGGTCCTCGTCGTCGACCACGATCACCGCGCGGCCGGCCGCGATGTCGGCGATCGCCCGCTCGACCGGGTCGAGGACGAACTCCTCGGCGCCGCTGCCGCCGTCGTTGCCGGGTCGGGTGCCGGGCTCGTCGCCGGGCCGGATCTGGTTCTCGGTCATGCCGTGACTCCCTGCGGGACGTTGGCGGAGGTGGCTCGCGGCTCACGGGTGCTCAGCCACCAGGACCGCAGGCCGAGCAGCACCAGGACGAAGTAGACGGAGTAGGTGAGGCCCGAGAAGGTGTAACCGCTGTTGAAGGCGAACGGGACGCCGACCGCGTCGACCGCGATCCAGGCGAACCAGAACTCCAGCCAGCCGCGCGCCTGGGCCACCATCGCGGCGAGCGTGCCGACGAAGATGTAGGCGTCCGACCAGGGGCTCCAGGACAGTTCGGGGTAGGCCGTGAACAGCAGCGCCAGGGCGACCGTGCCGACCGCGGTGCCGGCCACCAGGGCGGCCCGCTCGGGCCAACTGGCGAACCGCACCGAGATGGTGCCGGTGTCGCGGCGCCCGCGCCGCCACTGCGCCCAACCCCAGGCGGCGGTGACGATGACGATCAGCTGCTTGCCGATCAGACCGGGGACGTGGCCCCCGAGGTAGGCGGCGATCAGCACGACGCCGGACAGGAGTTGGACCGGCCAGCTCCACACCGAACGGCGCCAGCCGAGCGCCAGGCCGCCGAAGCCGAACAGGTTGCCGATCATGTCGGCCCACTTCACGTGTTCACCGAGGACGGTGAACGCCTCTCCGCTGAGCCAGCTCATTCCTTGTCCCCCGTGCTGTGCGTGATCTGCGTGATGTGTGCGATGTCCGCGGTGTCTGTGGTGTCCGCGGCGTGCGTGGCGTGCGTGGCCTGTGCGGCCGGTGCGGTGTGCGGAAGGTTCGGGAGGGTGCGCGATTCGAGCAGCCGCTCCACGTACTTGGCGAGCACGTCCACCTCGAGGTTGACGCTCTCGCCGAGGGTCTTGGCGCCGAGCGTGGTCAGTGCGAGGGTGGCCGGGATGAGGCTGACGGTGAAGCTGTCGCGGGCCGCCTCCACCACGGTGAGGCTGACGCCGTCGACCGTGATCGAGCCCTTCTCCACCAGATAGCGGGAGATGGACTCCGGCAGCGAGAAGCGCAGCACCTCCCAGCGCAGGTTGCCGGCCGCGTCGCGCTCGCCGGGCTCGCGGCTCAACAGCCGCCCGGTGGCGTCGACATGGCCCTGGACCAGGTGCCCGCCGAGCCTGGCACCGAGCGCCATCGCGCGCTCCAGGTTGACCGGGGAGCCGGGCTTCAACTCGCCCAGGCTGGAACGGTGCAGCGTCTCGGCCATCACGTCGGCGCTGAACTCGCCCGTCTCGGCGGCCAGTTCCTCGGCACTGTCGACCACGGTCAGACAGACGCCGTTGACCGCGATGGAGTCGCCGTGACGCGCACCGACACGAACTACCGGGCCACGGAGGCGGATTCGCGAGGAGTCGCCGATCTCCTCGATCGACACGACCTCGCCGAGCTCTTCGATGATGCCGGTGAACACCCGGGTCTCCTCGCGCTTGGGGCGCGGACTCCGGGGCGGCAGAGGGAGATGACAAACGGACGGGCACCGGTGCACGGGGCTGCCGACACGACCCGTCGCCGGGATGCCGGAACCGCCGGGAGATCGCTCACCCGACCCGGGAGACACCTCTCCCGCCGTTCACCTGACCGTGGTCCGGTCCGGTTCGTGATGGACCACGGGTACTGCTCTTCGTCCGCCCGCGCACGCCTCCCATCCGGACTTTAACCGTCGGTCCAGGAATTTCACCTGGTCAACCGGCCGCTGGCTGCGGACGGGTCGCGGACTGTAACCGCCGGTTCGGATTTTCACCGACCCCGGAGTGCGCTGAACGTCACTGCTGATGACGTCATTGTGCCACGCGGGGCGCGAGCCGAGGGAGAGGGTTCCGCTGTGGCCTGTTTCACGGCCCCGCGGGGAATGCGCGGTGGGTCCGGTACGGCGCCGGTGGCGCCGCCGTGCGCGCAGGGTGACCCTGGTGGTGGGGCCGGAAGGCCGGCGGGGTCTGCGGAGTTCGCGGGATCCGCGCGGTTCGCAGGACTCGCAGCGTTCGGAAGGTTCTGAAAGTTCGCGGGGTTCGCGGAGTTCGCAAGGTACGGAGGCGAGCACGATGAAGTTCATGGACGTCCACCACGGGATGGTCGGGATCACGCCGGAGCAGCTCAGGGCGGCCCACACGGCCGACCTGGCGGTCGAGGGCGAGGAGGGCGTGCACTTCGAGCAGGCCTGGGCGGACCCCGAGTCCGGCACGGTGTACTGCCTGTCCGAGGCGCCGTCCAGGGAGGCGGTGCAGCGGGTCCACGAACGGACCGGGCACCCGGCGGCCGAGATCCACTCGGTGCCGTTCTCGGTGTGACCGTCCGGTATGACCGTCTCGGTGTGAGCGTTCCGGGGCCTTCGGCCCCGGCCGGGCTCAGAGCGTGGCGGGTGCGGCGATCGGCGTGAAGTGGGTGACCTCCGGGGGGTGCACGAGGTAGTGCAACTCGCCCTCCGACCAGACCGGCCGGATCCGCCACATCGGCCCGGCGTACCCCCGCAGGGCCTCCTCGTCGCGCCAGCGGCTGACCACGAGCACCCGGTGCCCGTCCTCGGTCACCGAGCGCAACAGCTCACCGCCGAGGCACCCGTCCGTCCGCCCCAACTGCGGGATCACCTGGCCGACCAGGTGCGCGCAGAACTCCTCGATGCGATCGGCCGTGACCTGCCCGGCCCAAATTCTGATGATCACGGCCACCACCTCCGGCTGGCTGGAGTCCCTGGCCCCATTATCAGCGGAAAACCGCTGGTGGGGAGGGATGGAGCGACTCTTTCACGGAGAGTTGAGGAAGCCGGGAGACGGGGCGCGGGAAGAGCCCTCCGTTAGATTCCCGGTATGACCCTCACACCGGAAGCTCCCGCACCGTCAACCCCCGCTCCGGACGCGCCGAACAGCCTGTTCGCCGCCCTCAGCGCGCGTGCCCTCACCGAGCCGGCCCAGCTGCGTGAGGTCTACGAGCAGCCCGGCGACCACGCGCGCCGCAAGCAGGTGGACCACCTCCACGAGGTCGCCCAGCGCCTCATCGCCTGCGCCTCGCTGGTGTTCGTGGCCAGCTCCGACGCGGCCGGCCGCTGCGACGTCTCCCCGCGCGGCGGCCCGGCCGGGGTCGTCTCGGTGCTCGACGAGCACACCCTGGCCATTCCGGACGCCACCGGCAACAAACGCCTGGACACCCTGCACAACATCCTGGAGAACGGCCGGGTCGGACTGCTCTTCGTCGTCCCGGGGCGGGACACCACGCTGCGGGTCAACGGGCGGGCCTGCATCTCCACCGACCCGGAGCTGCTGCGGCAGCTGACGGCCGTCGGCAAGCCCCCGCGCAGCGCGATCGTGGTGGCCGTGGAGGAGGTGTACGCGCACTGCCCGAAGTCGCTCATGCGGGGCTCGGCCTGGAAGCCGGAGAACTGGCTGGCGAAGGACGCCCAGCCGACGTCGGCGGAGGTCACGCTGTCGCACCTGAGGGACGACTCGCTGACCATCGACATGATCGAGCAGACGGAGCGGGAGGCGCTCCTGTACCGGTACGAGTAGGCGCGGCGCCGGTACGAGTGGCGCGGCGCGGGTACGAGTGGGCGCCGGTACGAGTGGGCGCGGGCGCCGGTGGGCCCCGCCACCGGTCCGGGTGGACCGGCCGCGGGGCCCTCGCTCGCCCCGGCCCGGGTCAGGCGGCCTTCGGGACGTCGACCACCGCCGCGCCGTCGGCGGCCCGTTGGACGGCCTCGACGCCCTTGTGGGCGGCGTCCTTGCTGACGTAGCCCTGGCCGGTCGCGACGATCTCGCCGTTGCCCGCCTTGAGCCGGAACCGGTACTTGCCGCCGGTGTCCTCGTAGACCTCGAACTTGCCCGACATCCGGGCCACCTCCTCGTGCGGCACGGGTGCGCCGCGTCGATCCGTCCCCCTCCCCCTCGCAGTACCGTGCGCCCGGTGCGGGCACGGGCGCACCCGGTCGGCCGCCGGACGGGTGACGCCGGGCCGACCCGGGTTTGCGGGGGTGCCGGGGAGGCCGCCGGTGGTTTGAATGGACGGATGGACTGCGTGTTCTGTGCGGTGGTGGCGGGCGAGGAACCGGCGCACCGGGTGCTGGACGACGCGGCGGCGGTGGCCTTCCTGGACCGCCGGCCGCTGTTCCCCGGTCACGTGCTGGTCGTGCCGCGCGCCCACCACCGGACCCTGGCGGACCTGCCGCCCGAGGAGGTCGGGCCGTTCTTCCTGCGGGTGCAGCGGGTGGCGGCGGCGATGGAGCGGGGGCTGGGCGCGGCGGGCAGCTTCGTTGCGGCGAACAACCGGATCAGCCAGTCGGTGCCGCACCTGCACGTCCACGTGGTGCCGCGCAATCCCAAGGACGGGCTGCGCGGGTTCTTCTGGCCGCGGGGGAAGTACCCGGACGAGGCGGGGGCGGCGGAGGTGGCGGCGCGGCTGCGGGCGGCGCTGGAGGAGGGGTAGGGGCGGCGGGGGGGGTAGGGGCGGCGGGGGGGGTAGGGGCGGCGGGGGGCGGCGGGGGTTTTCGGCGTTCGACCGGGCATTTCGACCGGGCTCTTCTGTCGGGCACTTCGGCCGGACCTCTTGACAGGTATAGACCACTCCGCTTGAGTCGGTGTCGGCCCCGTACCGGCCCGCACCCCGGTCGGCCGTCCCCCACGACGCGCCCCCGCACGGGCCACGGCTCCCCTGCCCCACCAGGTCCCGGTCCCGACGACGTGCGGCCCCCACCGCACAAGGGGTGATGACGTGTCAGTCAAACGCCTGCTCGCGCTGCTGTCCGCCGTGGTCACGGCGCTCGCGCTCGCGGTGCTCCTCCCGGCCTCCGCCAGCGCCGCCGCCTGCGGCACCGCGTGGAGCGCGACCGCCGTGTACACCGGCGGCGCCGCCGTCTCGTACAACAGCCACAACTGGACCGCCAAGTGGTGGACCCAGAACGAACCGCCGAGCACCGGGGGCTCCGGGGTCTGGTCCGACCAGGGCCCCTGCGGCGGCCCCACCGACCCCGGCCCGACCCCCACACCGACCCCGAACCCGGGCGGATTCCCGGTCAGCCAGGCCCAGTTCGACCGGATGTTCCCGAACCGGAACCCCTTCTACACCTACCAGGGCCTGCTCGACGCCACCAGCGCCTACCCCGGCTTCGCGGCCACCGGCAGCGACACCGTACGGAACCAGGAGGCCGCGGCCTTCCTCGCCAACGTCAGCCACGAGACCGGCGGGCTGGTCTACGTGGTCGAGCAGGACACCTCCAACTACCCGCACTACTGCGACACTTCGCAGCCGTACGGGTGCCCGGCCGGGCAGTCCGCGTACTACGGGCGCGGACCGATCCAACTCAGCTGGAACTTCAACTACAAGGCGGCGGGCGACGCTCTCGGCATCGACCTGCTGCACAACCCGGACCTGGTGCAGACCGACCCGGCGGTGGCCTGGAAGACCGGCCTCTGGTACTGGAACACCCAGAACGGTCCCGGCACCATGACCGCGCACGACGCGATGGTCAACGGGAAGGGCTTCGGCGAGACGATCCGCAGCATCAACGGCGCGCTGGAGTGCAACGGCAACAACACCGCGCAGATGCAGCACCGGATCAGCCTGTACCAGAGCTTCGTCCAGATCCTCGGCACCGTGCCCGGGGGCAACCTGAGCTGCTGACGGGCCCAGGGTCCGTCCTCGAACTCCCGTCGTCCGCCCGGAGGGCGGGAGCTCGAAGCCGGGCCCTAAGGTCGGGGGCATGAACGAACTCGCGCGCCTCGTGCAGCAGACCTCCGACCGGGTGGCGGGGCGGTGCGTCGGTGTGGTGGTCGCCGGGGTGGCCGGTGGCGCCGTGGAGATCCGCGGTGCCGGGTGGACGGGTCCGGGGGGCGAAGTGCCCGGGGCCCGGACGTTGTTCGACGTCGGCTCCGTCACCAAGGTGTTCACCGCGCTCGCGCTCGCGCGGCTGGCGCTCGACGGCACGGTGCGCCTCGACGAGCCGCTCGCGGAGGTACTGCCCCGCTCTACGGCCGTCCCGTCCCGGGGCGGGGAGGCGATCACGCTCCGGCACCTCGCCACCCACACCTCGGGGCTCCCCCGGCTGCCCCGGGGCGTGCTGCTGCGCGCGCTGCTGCGGCCCGACCGGGCGGACCCGTACGCCCATTGCACCGCCGAGCGAATACTCTCCGGGCTCGGGCGGACCCGGTTGCGTTCCGCCCCCGGGCGCAACTTCCGGTACTCCAACCTCGGCGCCGGGCTGCTCGGGCTGGCCCTCGCCCACCGGGCCGGCACCACGTACGGGGAGCTGGTGGACCGCGAGGTCTGCGCACCGCTGGGGCTGACGGACACCTGCCTGCGGCCGGACGCCGACCAGTCCGCCCGGCTGGCGTCCGGCCACGCGCCGACCGGGCGCCCGGTGCCGTCCTGGGAGTTCGCGGCGCTCCCCGGCATGGGCGGGCTCCGCTCGACGGCGGCCGACCTCGCGGCGTTCCTGCGGGCGCAGTTGGCGGCCGAGGGCGAGCCGGACGCACCGCTGGCGCCGGCGATGCTGCTCGCCCGGGAGACCAGGCACCGGGTCAACCCCTTCGCCTGGACGCACCTCGGCTGGCTCGGCCACCGGCTGCACGCCCAGCAGGGCAGGCACCTGCAGTTGTGGCACAACGGGGGGACGGGTGGATCCGCCTCCTTCCTCGCGTTCGACCCGGAGCGGCAGGTGGGGGTGGTGGTGCTGGCCAACTCCCGGCGGTCGGTGGACGAGGCGGGCACGGCGCTGCTGCGGCGGCTGCAGGTGGGGCTCGGCGCGGGCGGGCGCTGACGGGCGGGCTCGGCACGGGCGGGCGCTGGCGGGCGGGCTCGGCACGGGCGGGCGCTGGCGGGCGGGGCCTCCCCCGCTGCCGCGACCGCCTCCTGCCGCCTCCTGCACTTCGCCTCCCCCGCCGACCGGCGCTTCGGTCGCCCCTGCCGAACGGCACCCCCTGCTGCCGGACACGCTCCGGCTGTTTCGGGCCAAAGGGTGTCGATTGGCACTGTTCCGGAGGGTGGTGGGCGATCGATCCTGGTGGTCCGACATCCGGGAGTCGTAGTTCCGGTTGGGGAGACCGTCGAGGGCAAGGAGGGCGAAGTGGCGATGCTGTGGTCGCCCGGGTGGGCGTGGCCGTTCGTGGAGAACGGACAGGGCCGTCGCAGGTCGGCCGGTCCGCTCGGGCCGGTGGTGCAGGTGCACCGGGCGTTCCGGCCGGTCCCGTGGCGGGCGCGGACATGGCTGGACACCGTGGCGGCGGTCCTGGCACTGGTGGTCTGCCTGGCGTTCGGCGAGTGGTGGCCGGCCCCCGTGGTGGCGGCCGCGGCGGTGCTGGCCGCGAACGGGTACGGCGCCCTACGGTCCGCGCCCGGGCTACGCGCCGTACGGGTCCATGAGGGCGGGCTGGCACTGGTCGGGGCGGGCGCCGGCGAGCGGCTGCTGCCGTGGGCGGGCATCGAAGCCGTCGAGCACTCCCCCGCCTCCGCCAGGTTCCCCGGCTTCCCCGGCGGGCGGCGGCGGGAGCCCGAGCGGATCCGAATATGGCCCGTCGGCGCGGCCGAGCCCCTGGTGCTGGCCCACCTGCACGGGCTGGAGGGCTTGGCGCGGGAGGCGGACGAGTTCCTGTCCCCGCACCTCCGGGCCGCACTGCACGAGGCGCTGCGCAGCGAGGGGAGCGTCCGGTTCGCCCGGGGGCGGCTGACGGTGACGGCCGGCGGGCTGGTGCACCGACCTCCGCACCCCCTGGTCGCGGCGGAGGCGTACCGGTGGGCGGAGGTGCACTCGGCCCGGGCGTCAGGCCTCGGCGAGCTGGAACTCCGGACACGGTCGGCGGGCCTGCCGCTCACCCTCCCGGTGCCCAACGCCCGTGCGGCGGCGGACTTCCTGGAGGCCGTCCGGGCCGGGGCCCGGGTCACCTTGGCGGACGCCTAGGTCGACCCTGGAGGCAGTCAGCTGGCACAGACCGGCACCGGGCGGATCCGGCGGGCTCGTGCGGGCCCGACCGATCATCCCCTAGGGGCTACCGGGGGTCCGTCCCGCAAGGGATCAGTACATCGCTGAGTGGACGTCAGTTCGCCTGCCCGCGACCTACCGTCGCTCGTATGAGCCGACACACGAGCCGACTTCGCACCACCGCCGCGGTCGCGGCCCTGCTGCTCGCGGTGCCCCTGTCCGTCGCAGCGGCGGCACCGGCCCTGGCCGCACCCGCCGCGCCGGTCGCCGCCACTGCTGGCACCGCCGGCACGGCGAGCGCCGTCCACCTCGAACTCCCGCGCCCGACCGGGCCGTTCGCGGTCGGGCAGGAGGTCCTGCACCTGGTCGACGAGAACCGCCCGGACCCATGGGTGCCCTCCGCCGGGCCGCGCCAACTGATGGTCACGATGTACTACCCCGCCCACGCCGGGACGGGCAGCCCGGCCCCGTACATGACCGCCGCGGCCGCCCGGCTGCTGCTGGACGCCAAGCTCCCGGGCAACACCGTCCCGGCCGAGGCGGTGGCCGACACCCGGACCTGGTCCAGGACGGACGCCCGCCCGCAGGGCGGCCACTACCCGCTGGTGGTCCTCTCCCCCGGCTTCACCATGCCGCGCGCCTCGCTCAGCAGCCTCGCCGAGGACCTGGGCAGCCGCGGCTACGTGGTGGCCCTGGTCGACCACACCTACGAGAACACCGGCACCACCTTCCCGGACGGGCAGACGCTGCCCTGCGTGGAGTGCGGCCGGCTCACCACCCCAGAGGCCTGGAAGGGCCTGGACGAGAGCCGGGCGAAGGACGCCTCCTTCGTCATCGACCAGCTGACCGCCCGCCCCCACCCGGCCTGGCGCTACGCCCGCATGATCGACCGCGACCGGATCGGCATGGCCGGGCACTCCGCCGGTGGCGCGGCCAGCGTCCCGGCGCTGGTGACCGACGACCGGATCCGGGCGGGGGTGGATCTGGACGGCAGCATGGACTACGAGGTGCCCGAGTCCGGGATCGGCGGCAAGCCCTACCTGATGATCGGCCACCCGCTGCCCGACGGCGCCGAGGACACCAGCTGGACCGACAGCTGGCCCCGGCTCGACGGCTGGAAGCGGTGGCTGACCGTCGACGGCACCGACCACGGCAGCTTCACCGACTACCCGCTCTTCCTCAAGGCGCTCGGCGCGCCCCAGCCTCCGGGGACCACCATCACGGGGCAGCGCGCCGTCGAGCTCACCCGCCGGTACGTCGGGGCGTTCTTCGACCTCCAGTTGAAGGGCATCGACCAGCCGCTGCTCGACGGACCGACCGCCGCCGACCCGGAGGTCCGCTTCCACTCCTGACCGGGCGCACCCGAGGGGCCGTCGGCGCGCTGCCGGCGGCCCCTTCGGCTCTGTGCCCACCGCCCGGGGGCCCGGGGGGCTCCGCTACGCGGCGGAGGCGGCGGCTGCCGAGGCGATCGGTTCGAGCAGCGGGTGCGGGCGGACCAGGGCGCGGGAGACCGCGTCCTCGCGGTGGCCGTCGGCCTGGGCCGGGTTGGGGCGCATGGTGACCTCGGCCGGGGGGACGGGCCCGCCGCCGCAGCCGGGGCAGGCGCCGATGAGGTCGAGGTCGGTGCCGCAGGCGCGGTGCGCGAACAGGTGGTGCGGGCCGCCCGGGGTCGCGTGCCGGCCGCCCCAGCGGCTCAACTGGTAGAGCGGGCCCCAGAGTTCGAGGCCGGTCTCGGTGAGCAGGTAGCCGTGGCGCAGCGGCGCCTGCTGGTACGGCTCCTTGCGCAGCACCCCCGCCGCGACCAGGGCGTTGAGTCGCGCGGTGAGGACGGCTCGCGGGATGCCCAGGTGGACGAGGAAGTCGTTGAAGCGCTGCACGCCGTAGAACGCGTCGCGGACGATCAACAGGCTCCAGCGCTCGCCGACCACCTCCAGGGCGCGGGCCAGTGCGCAGTCCTGCAGTTCGTAGTCCGTTCCCAGCGCCATGCGGGCCAGCGTAGTCCACGGCCGATGTGGGTTCAATGAACAGACTTTCGGTGGTAGCGTCCCACTCAAGACGAAGGTTCATTCACCAGACCCAGACCCATTGGCCGCCCTCCGGAGGGAACACCCATGTCCCCCGCACCGCCTGCCCCTTCCACACTGCCCGGCCCGCTCGTCCGGCCCCACTGGCCCGTCCGGCCGGTCCGGCCCGGTGCCACCCTGGCCGTCACGGCCGCCGCCACCGCCCTGGTCACCGTCGCGTACACCGCCCCCACCGCCTCGCTCGCGGCCACCGCCCAGGCCGCCCACCTCGGCGCCACCGGCCGCACCTGGATCCTCACCGGCACCCTCGTCGGCATCTCGGCCCTCCTGCTCACGGCCGGCAGCGCCGCCGACGACCACGGCCGCAAACGGGTCTTCACCTCCGGCGTCCTGCTGTTCGCCGCCGCCGAGGCCCTGGCCGCACTCGCCCCCGACGGCACCGTCTACCTGGCCGCCCGGATCCTGCTCGGCGCCGCCTGCGCCGCCGTCCTCGCGCCCGCACTCGGCCTGATCAGCCATGCCCACCCGGCCGGGCCGCAACGGATCCGGGCGCTCGGCGTCTGGGGCGCGGCCGTCGGCCTCGGCATCGCGGTCGGACCGGTCTACGGCGCGCTCATCCAGCAGTGGGCGGGCTGGCGGGCGGTCGGCGGCGGACTCGCCGTCGTCTCGGCCGTCGTCGCCGCCTGCGCCGCCGTCCTCCTCACCGAGTCCCGGGCCGAACGGCCCCGCGCCCTGGACCCGTACGGCGTGCTCACCCTCGCCACCGGAACCACCCTGCTCATCGCCGGGCTCGCGGAGGGCCGCGGCGGCTGGGGGCGGGCCCCGGTGGTGGCACTGCTGGTCGGCGGGGTGCTGCTGCTCGCCGCCTTCGCGGTGGTCGAGACGAAGGGCCGCGAGCCGATGCTCGACCCGGCCCTGTTCCGCAGCCCCGGCTTCCTCGCCGCAACCGGCGGCGCCCTGTTCACCGGGCTCTCCCTGGTCGGCTTCATGAGCTACCTGCCCACCCTGCTCCAGGGCGTGCTCGGCCTCTCCGGCCTGGCCGCGGGCGGCGTACTCGCCCTGTGGTCCGGCCTGTCCGTGGTCGCCGCCCTCCAGGCCCGCCACCTGGCCGCCCACCTGTCGGCCACCACCCAGGTCGCCCTCGGCCTGCTCGTCTGCGGCCTCGGCGAGGCAGGATTGTACGGCCTCGGCCCCGACTCCTCCTGGCTCCGGCTGGCCCCCGGCCTGGCCGTGGCCGGTCTCGGCAGCGGCGTCCTCAACGCGGCCCTCGCCCGGCTGGCGGTCAGCAGCGTCCCCGCCCACCGCGCGGCCATGGGCTCGGGCGCCAACAACACCTCCCGCTACCTCGGCTCCGCCCTCGGCGTCGCCGCGACGGTCGCCGTCGCCTCCTCCGCCCACCCCCACGCCCCCGGCCCCGAGGCCGCCGCCCAGGCCCTCGCCACCGGCACCGACCGCGCGGTCCTGCTCGCCGCCACCCTCTGCCTCCTCGGCGCAACCCTCGCCCTCACCGCCCGCCACGCCGAACGCCGCACCCAGGCCGGAGCCCAGACCCCATGACCGGGCGTGGCCCACAGAAAGTCGACCCCGCTGACTTCCCACACAGCCCACCCGGCCGCCTTGCCCCGCCACAACCAACACAAGAACTCGACCCGGCCGACTTTCCATGCGCGCCGACGCCCCAACAGGAGCCAGCCGACCGCCCTCGGCTGCAAGAACCACCTGGCCCCGCCGCACGGCCGACACAGGAAGTCGAACCCGCCGACTTCCCACACACACCCACCAGACAGGCACCGGGCAACTCCTGCCCACGGCGACTACAGCAGCCCGACCGGTACGCAGGCCGCACAGAAAGTCGAACCCGCCGACTTCCTACGCAGACCAACCAGCCACCTGGAACGGGAGGCCGCTTGGCCCCGCCACAACCAACACAGGAAGTCGATCCGGCCGACTTTCCGTACGCGCCGACGTCCCAACGCGAACCAGCCGACCGCCCTCGGCTGCAAAGGCCATCTGGTCCTGCGGCCGACGCAGGAAGTCGGACCCACCGATTTTCCACGCACACCCACCGGACAGGCGCCGGGCAACTCCTGCCCACGGCGACTACAGCAGCCCGGCCGGAACGCAGGCCGCACAGAAAGTCGAACCCGCCGACTTCCTACGCAGACCAACCAGCCACCTGGAACCGACTTTCCGTACGCGCCGACGCCCCCACGCGAACCAGCCGACCGCCCTCGGCCGCAAAGGCCATCTGGTCCTGCGGCCGACACAGGAAGTCGAACCCGCCGACTTCCCACGCACACCCACCAGACAGGCACGGGGCAACTCCTGCCCACGGCGACTACAGCAGCCCGACCGGAACGCAGGCCGCGCAGGAAGTCGAACCGGCTGACTTCCTGTGCGGGGTCGGGGCCTGCCATGGGGGGTCAGTCGTTGGGGGTGGGGGCTTCCTCGGTGGGGGGCTCGTCGGCGAGGTCTTCGGGCTGGTCGTCGGTGGGCTCGTCGGGGTCGGTGAATCCTCCGCCGAAGTCGGGCATGGGGGCTCCTCCAGGTGGTCGGGGCGCGCGGGTGAGCGGGCTCGCTCCGAGGATCGCAGGGGTCCCCCGGCGTCCGACAGACGCCTGCCCAACTTCGTTCGGCTGCCGGAGCGTTGCCGCGGGTGAGCGGGGAGCCAGGGGTGCGGGTGACGCCCGGTGCCGGATCGGGTACAGCCCGCTCGCACGGGTCGGCGGCGGCCACGAGGGGCGGCGCGCGGGGGCTGCGTGCGAGGATGGCAGGGCTGGTGGGAACGATCTCCGGGCGGTTCTCTGGCCATGGTGGACGATGACGCGCAACGCCGGGGGGAGCCGCAGCACGGCGCCCTGCTGATGGTGCCGATCGCCACGGCGCTGATCGAGGCCGACGGGCGGATCCTGCACTGGAGCGGCGACGCGGAGGCACTGCTCGGTTACCGTGCGGACGAGGCGGTGGGGGCGAAGGCCGCCCGGCTGCTGACCTCGGACGAGCACCGG
Source organism: Kitasatospora sp. NPDC001309 (assembly GCF_042896295.1). Classification (NCBI taxonomy): domain Bacteria; kingdom Bacillati; phylum Actinomycetota; class Actinomycetes; order Kitasatosporales; family Streptomycetaceae; genus Kitasatospora; species Kitasatospora sp. NPDC001309. Next base: position 148,829 of record NZ_JBIAXC010000007.1, read on the forward strand.
CCGGAGGTGCTGGAGCTGTTCCGGGAGATCCTGGCGGGCCGCGAGTGGTCCGGGGTGTTCCCGGTGCGGCACCGGGACGGGCACCTGGTGAACCTGGAGTTCCGGACCCATCCGGTCCGGGGGCCCGGCGGGGAGCCGCTGGTGCTGGCGGTGGCGTCGGAGGTGACGACGCTGCGCCGGATCCAGGCGGACCTGGCCGTGCTGGACGGTTTCTTCACCCAGTCCCCGGTCGGCATGGCGGTGTTCGACACCGGTCTGCGCTACGTGCGGCTGAACGAGGCCCTGGCGGTGGCGAACGGCCTGGCCGTGCCCGAGCACCTGGGCCGCCGGCTCACCGAGGTGCTGCCCGGGATCAACGGGGACGAGGCCGAGGCGGTGATGCGGCAGGTGCTGTCGACCGGCCGCCCGGTGGTGGACTTCCGTACCCAGGGCCGTACGCCGGGGGATCCGCAGCGGGACCGGGCCTGGTCCGCCTCGTACTTCCGGCTGGCGGACCGGAGCGGGCGGGTGCTCGGGGTGAGCGCGACCATCATCGACGTCACCGAGCGCTACCGGGCCGATGCCCGGGCGGCGAGGGCGCAGGAGCGGCTGTCGCTGCTGGTCGACGCGACCGCCTCGATCGGCACCACGCTGGACCTGCGGCAGACGGCCCGGGAGCTGGCGGACGCGATGGTGCCCCGGGTCGCCGACATCAGCGGGGTGTTCGCGCTGGAGGCGCTGATCGCCGGGCGCAACGTCGAGCCGCCCGCCCCGGACGCGGCCCAGCTGGTGCGCCGGCTGGCGCTGGCCACCACGGATCCGCTGTACCCGGCCGACGCGCTGCCGGTGGACTCGGTGTACGAGCTGACCGCGGACTCCCCGTACGCCCGGGCGCTGATCACCGGGCGGACGGTGGTGGTGCCGTCCTGGGAGCTGTCGCCGCTGGCCGACGCGCTCAGCGAGAGCCGTCGCCGGGCGTTCCTGGGCGACCGGCCGCGCTCGGTGCGGATCACCCCGCTGGTGGCGCGGGGCACGACGCTCGGCATGGTGGTCTACTCGCGGCGCGGCGAGCGGGAGTCCTTCGCGGAGGCGGACATCACGCTCGGCGACGAATTGGCCTCGCGCGCGGCCGTCGCGATCGACAACGCCCGGCTGTACCTGCGCCAGCACCAGACGGTGCTGGCCCGGCAGCAGGCGTTGCGCGAGGCGAAGGCCGCGCAGGAGCGGCTGGCGCTGGTGAACACGGCCTCCGCCCGGATCGGGACCACGCTCGATCTCGACCGCACCGCCCACGAGTTGGCCGAGGTGGCGACGCCCCGGCTGGCGGACACGGTGGTGGTGGAGGTGCTGGAGGAGCTGGTGCGGGGCGAGCGCGAGCCGCGCGCCCCGGCGGACGGTTCGGCGCTGCTGCGGCGGATGGCGTTCCACTCGGTGCGCGGTTCCACCCTGGCGCCGATCGCCCGACTGGGCGGGGTGCACCGGTTCCAGCCCGGTTCGCCGTACGCGTGGAGCCTGGCGCACCGCAGGCCGGTGCTGGTGCCGCGGATGGACGAGGAGGGGCTGGCCTGGTTCGCCGACGATCCGGTGCGCACGGCCGCGGTGCGGGAGCAGAACGTGCGCTCGTTCATGGTCGTCCCGCTGATCGCGCGCGGCAATCCGGTCGGTGTCGCGGGCTTCTACCGGACGCTGGTGGAGCGCCCGTACGAGGAGGAGGACCTGGCGCTGGCCGGGGAGTTGGCCGTACGCGCGGCGGTGTCGATCGACAACGCGCTGCTGTTCACCCGGGAGCGGGACGCGGCCGCGGCCCGGCAGCGGGCGCTGGACGAGGCCTGGGCCGCCCAGCAGCGGCTGGGCCTGTTGAACGAGGCCAGCAACCGGATCGGCACCACGCTCGATCTGCACCGCACCGCAAGGGAGTTGGTGGAGGTGGTGATCCCGCGCTTCGCCGACTTCGTGACGGTGGACCTGCGCGACGCGGTGCTCGGCGGCGAGGAGCCCGGGCCGGTGCCGAGGGACGGGCCGGTGCTGATGCGGGCGGTGGCGGTCGGCGAGTCGGCGCCGGACGGCAGTATGACGGCGGCCGCGGACCAGGTCGGCGAGACCTCGCAGTCGGCCGAGGTGTACGCGCAGAGCCTGCGGACCCGGCGCTCGATCCTGGTCTCCGAGGTGACGGAGCAGGAACTGCGGCGGATCGTCGCCTCCCCCGACCGGGTGGAGCCGGGGCTGGCCGCCGGGGTGCACTCCTACCTGATGGTGCCGCTGGTGGCGCGCGGACTGGTGCTCGGCGGCGCGGAGTTCGTCCGCACCCACAATCCGGCGCCGTTCGGACCGGCGGACCGTTCGCTGGCCGAGGAGCTGGCCGCCCGCACCGCACTGGCGATCGACAACGCCCGGCTCTACCGCCGGGAGCGGGACACCGCTCTGACCCTCCAGCGCAGCCTGCTGCCGCAGGAGATCCACCGCACCCTCGGCCTGGAGCTGGCCTACCGATACCTGCCGAGCAGCGTGGTGAGCGAGGTCGGCGGCGACTGGTTCGACGTGGTGCCGCTGTCCTCCGGCCGGGTCGCCCTGATCGTCGGCGACGTGATGGGCCACGGCATCCGGGCCGCCGCCACCATGGGCCAACTACGGACGGTGGCACGGACGTTGATCACCCTGGAGCTCAACCCGGTACGAGTCCTGCACCGACTGGACGAGGCCACCTCGGCGCTCGGCGAGGGACAGTTCGCGACCTGCGTCTGCGTGGTCTACGACCCGGCGGACCGCAGCTGCACCGCCGCCTGCGCCGGCCACCTGCCGCCCGTCGTCGCCGACACCGAGGGCAACGCCCACCTGGTCGAACTGCCGCCCGGCGCTCCGCTGGGCGTGGGTGGAGTCCCGTTCGAGAGCGTCGAGTTCACCCTCCCCGAGCAGGCCATCCTGACCCTCTACACCGACGGACTGGTCGAGCGCCGGGGCCACGACCTGGACGAGGGGCTGGAGTTGCTCTGCCGCACGGTCGCCGACCGGCGCCGCTCGCTGGAGCAGACCTGCGACGCCGTCCTGACCCGGCTCACCGGGCGCACCCAGGAGGACGACATCGCCGTCATCATGGCGCAGGTCCGCCCGGCCGGCGCCGACCGGATCGCCGTCCTGCCGCTCACCGGCGACCACGCGATGGTCGCCCACTCCCGGCGCTTCACCCGCGAGACGCTCACCGCCTGGGGCCTGGCCTCGCTCACCGACTGGGCCGAGCTGCTCACCAGCGAGCTGATCACCAACGCCCTGGTGCACGCCGGATCGCCCGTCCAGCTAAGGCTGTTCTGCAACCGGGTGCTCACCGTCGAGGTCGCGGACCGGGAGAGCGAGACGCCCCGGATCCGGCGCGCCCGCAGCGAGGACGAGGGCGGCCGCGGCATCCACCTGGTCAACGAGCTGGCGCACCGCTGGGGCAGCCGCCGGACCACGGACGGCAAGGTGGTCTGGTTCGAGCTGGAACTGCCGCCGGACTACCCGCCGACTGCGTGAACAACCGCAGGTTGTCGGCCCGGGGCGGGCGTTGTTGGCCCCCGGGACGGCCGCCGGGCTTTGCTGGTGCCACGGCCGGCAGCCCGACCGGACGGAACGACGAGCCACAGGAGCCCACCATGCCGCAGAACGACGCCCGCACCGTCGTCACCGAGTACGTCACCCGGCTGGCCGCAGGCGAACTCGACGCCGCCGTCGCCCTGTTCGCCGAGGACGCCACCTGGACCTACCCGGGCGACCTGGCGCTCTCCCGTACCTGGCGAGGCAAGCAGGAGATCTTCGGCGACTTCCTCGGCCAGGTCGGCACCCTCTTCGCCTCCGACGGCCTGCCGAGCCTCACCCTCACCGGCGTCCTCGCCGACGGCCCGCAGGCGGTGGCCGAGTGGACCGCCGTCGGGACGGCCGCCAACGGTGCCCGCTACGAGAACCACTGCCTGGGCGTGTTCACCGTCGAGAACGGGCTGATCACCGCCGTCCGCGAGTACCTGGACACCCACCACGTGGCGCGGACCCTGCTGGCCTGAGCCCCTGCCGGCCTGAGCCCCTGCCGGCCGGGCGACCGGCAGTCGGCCGCGGCACCCGCTCAGTCCGGCAGCAGCAGGTTGACGTCCCCGAACTCGTGCCACAGGTAACGCTGTTGCACGGCCGCGCGGTAGCAGGCCGCCAGCAGTGGACGGCCCGCGACGGCGGCCAGCATCAGCAGGTGCGAGGCGCGCGGCTCGTGCCAGCCGGTGAGCAGGCCGTCCACCGCGCGGACGCCGCGTTCCGGGGTGATCACCAACTCCGTCCAGCCGTCCGCCTCCTGGAGCGTGCCGTCCGACGCGACCGCCGACTCCAGGGCGCGGACCACGGTGGTGCCGACGGCGATCACCCGGCCGCCCTCGGCCCGGACGTGACCGACCAGCCGGGCGGTGGCCGCCGGGACGTGGAAGCACTCCGCGTACGGGGCCTCGTGCGCCTCCGGCGAGGCCACCCCGGTGTGCAGGGTGACCGGAGCGACCAGCACGCCCCGACCGGCCAGCCGCGCCACCGAGTCCGGCGTGAACGGGCGGGCGGCGCTGGGCATTTCGCTGCTGCCGGGGACGGTCGCGAAGACCGTCCGGTAGGCCTCGATCGGCCAGTCGCGGTCCACGTAGCCGTACCGGATCGCCCGGCCGTGCCGGTCCAGGTACGACAACAGGGGCTCGGGCAGGGACAGTTCGGCGTACCAGAGGCGGGCGGTGAAGGGCTGCACCAGGACGGCCCCGCCGCCCGCCGGCAGGGCGACGCACAGGCCCGGGCGGGCCGGGGACTCCTCCGGCGGGTAGTAGGCCGCGGCCGCACCGGGCACGGACCGACGCAACTCGACCAGGTAGGAGCCCCGTCGGTCGGGCTGGGCGGAGGACAGGTGCAGCGCGACCGGGGTGCCGTCGGGCAGTCGGCCGGGGAGGGCGGCCGGGACGGTGGCCGAGTTGTTCACCACCAGGAGGTCCCCCGGGCGCAGCACCTCGGGCAGCTCGGTGAAGCGGTGGTGCTCGACGGCGCCGGTGTCGCGCCGGCCGACCAGCATCCGCACGCCGTCCCGGGCCGTGCCGCGGGCCTCCGCCGGTTCGCGGGCGGAGAGTTCGGGCGGGACGGTCACATCGAGGCCCAGCGCGGCCAGGGTGGTCATCGCCCGCTCCGACCGGGGGCAGGGGCGGGGAGGGCGGCCAGGTCCTCGGCGCGGTAGCGGCCGGACGGCGTGCGGTGGTGCAGCAGGCCGAGCAGCAGCGGGGCGACCTGTTCGGGCAGCGGCTCGCCGGAGATGTCCTCACCGGGACTGGCCTCCTGCAGCATCGCGGTGCGCATGCTGCCCGGGTCGACCGCCCAGACCCGCAACTCCGGCTCCTCCCGGGCGAGTACGGCGGTGGCCTGGTCGAGCGCCGCCTTGCTGGCACCGTAGCCGCCCCAACCGAGGTAGGGCTCCACGGCGGCGTCCGAGCTGATGTTCAGCACGGCCCCGGCGTGGGCGCGCAGTTGCGGCAGGACGAGCTGGGTGAGGGCGAGCGGGGCGAGCGCGTTGACCTCGAAGAGTTCCAGCAGGTCCGGCAGCGGGAAGTCGGCCATCCGGGGCAGCGGTTCGGCGCCGGGCGCGGTGGCGCCGTTGAGCGAACCGGCGTTGTTGATCAGGAGGCTCGCGCCGCCGAGGCGGTCGGCGGCCGCGGCGAGGTGGGCCCGGTGGTCGTCGTCGACGATCGAACCCGGCAGGGCGACGACCTCGGTCAGGGCGGACAGTTCGGCCGCGGCCCCGGCGAGTGCGGTCGCGCCCCGGGCGGTGACCACCAGCCGCCAGCCCTCGGCGGCGAGGGCGCGGGCGAGGGCCAGCCCGAGGCCGCGGGAGGCACCGGTGACCAGGGCGACGGGAGCGGAATCGGTGTGCTGCGCTGCGTTCATGGCCCAACCATCGCGCCACCGGGCGGGCGGCGGATCGGCCCTGGAACCGGGGCCGGGCCCTCCGTTCGTCCTAGACCGCCGGCCGGACCTAGGACCGGGACCCGGGGGCCCACTCCCCCTCCCCCTCCCCCCGACGGGAGATCGGCCCGGGTGGCCTGCACCCCCGGCGGGAGGTCAGCCCCCGGCGGGAGGTCAGCCCCCGGCCGCCCAGCCGGACGGGTCGTCCCAGGCGGCGAGCGTGCGGCGGCTCTCGAAGCGGCGCTCCCGACCGGTCAGCGGGTCGGTGAACTCGACCGTCGAGGCCAGCAGTTGCAGTGGTCGGCGGAAGTCGTTCGGGGCCGGTTCGGGCAGCACCACCGGGTACACCGGGTCACCGAGGATCGGCACTCCGAGGCCGCTCATGTGCAGCCGCAGCTGGTGGGTGCGCCCGCTGAGTGGCTGCAGCCCGTAGCAGGCGAGGCCGTCGCGGCGCTCCAGCAGCTCGATCCGGCTCTCGCTGTTCGGCGGCGCGTCGAGCTCCCGGGCGGCGATCACCCCGCGCTCCTTGACGATGTGGCTGCGCACCGTGCGCGGCAGTGCCAGGTCCGGGTCGTACGGCGCGATCGCCCGGTACTCCTTGCGCACCTGCCGGTCGCGGAAGAGCGTCTGGTAGGCGCCGCGGTCCTCGGGGCGGACCACGAACATGGCCAGGCCCGCGGTGAGCCGGTCGATCCGGTGGGCGGGGCTGAGCGCGGGCAGGTCGAGGGCGTGCCGCAACCGGCAGAGCGCCGTCTCGATGACGTGCCGGCCGCGCGGGGTGGTGGCCAGGAAGTGCGGCTTGTCGACCACCACCAGGTGCTCGTCGCGGTGCAGCACCACCAGCTCGAAGGGGACGGGCACCTCCGCCGGGAGGTCCCGGTAGAACCACAGGTGCGCGCCGGGACGAAACGGTTCGTCGGGGGCGATCGGGCCCTGCTCGCCGACGATCTCGCCCGCGCGCAGCGCCGCGTCGATCCGCGCCGCCGCCACCGCGGGCAGCCGCTCGACCAGGTGCTCCCGGACGGTCGGCCAGTCGCCCTCCAGGGGCAGCCGCAGGTGCACAGGGTCCACGCCGAGGCGCTGCGGGAGGGGGGAGGCCGGGCGGCGGTTCTTGCGTCTCATCTCCCGGCCCAGCCTAGGCCCTGCCGGACAGGGCCCGGTGCGCGCCCCGTCCGCCCCGGCCGTGAGGTGCCGGGAGGGTCCGAGCACCGGCACGCCGCCGGTGCGCCCCCGCGCCGAGGTGCTGACCCGGGGCAGGGCGGGGAAAGTGGTTCGAAGGCCCTCGGGCCTGTCTCCTGGATTCCGGCGGACCCGGCAAGGATCCAAAGGATCCAGTGGACAGGCCCTGGGGCCTGGAGCTTCCCGACCACTGGAGGAGAACGCGTGAGCGCCGACGGCCCGGACGGGCTTCCGCCGCTGCACCTGCCACGGCGGACCCGGCTGCTGCTGTACGGCGCCCTCGTCCTGCTGGTCGCCGCGGTGGTGGCCGCCCTGGCCCTCGGCCCCGGAGCGACCCTGTCCCCGTTACTCGCGGTGGCCCCGGTGCTCTTCGGGGCCACCACCCGCAAGGCCCGGGTGCCGCTGCTGGTCGGCGCGGCGGCGCTGCTGGCGGTCGGCGCGCTGGAGTCCGACAACACCCAGCTGCCGCTCTCGGTGCGGATCAGCGTGCCGGTCACGGTGCTGGCGGCGACCCTGGCCAGTGCCGCCAGCGTGGTGCTGGTGGCGGCGCGGGAGCGGCAGCTGTACCAGGTCCGGACAGTGGCCGAGGCCGCCCAGCGGGCCCTGCTGCGGCCGCCCGCCGAACGGATCGGGCCGCTGCGGCTGGCCGTGCGGTACGTCGCGGCGACCGCCGAGGCCCGGATCGGCGGGGACCTGTACGCCGTGGTGGAGACCCGCTTCGGAGTGCGGATCCTGCTGGGCGACGTCCAGGGCCACGGGCTCCCGGCGGTGGAGACGGCCGCCGACGTGCTGGGGGTGTTCCGGGAGGCGGCCCGCACCGAGCCCGACCCCGGGCGGCTCGCCGAGCGGCTGGACGCGGCGCTCACCGCGCGGCCGGGCGACGGCCGGTTCGCCACCGCGCTGCTGCTGGACGTGCCGGCCGGCCGGGAACCGGTGCGGGTGGTGAACTGCGGCCACCCGCCCCCGCTGCTGCGCCGGGCGGGCCGGGTCGAGGAGCTGGCGCCGACCGTCCCCGCGCCGCCGTTGGGCCTGCGCGAGCTGACCGGGGAGGACTACTCGGCCAGCCGCTTCGAACCGGGCCCGGGCGACCTGTTGCTGCTGCACACCGACGGGGTGTCCGAGGCCCGGGACTCCGGTGGCCGGTTCTACCCGCTGGCGGAGCGGCTGCCCGGACTGCACGGCAGCAGCCCCGCCGACCTGCTGGACGCCGTGCTGGCGGACGTCCGGGGCTGGGTCGGGGACGCCGGGCTGGCGGACGACGCGGCGCTGCTGGCGCTGCGCTGGGACCACTGAGGCGAGGCGCCGGAGGTACGGGAGCGCGGGAGGCGGCCGGCCGCTGGCGGACGGTGGACGGCGGACGGCCGCTGGCGGACGCGATTGTCAGTGCCGTGTGCAACGCTTCACACACGGTCGCCGGGAGTCGACCGTACGGGTCGGAGCGCGTGCCGGGCGGCGCGTGTCGACGGCGCGTGAGGACCGACGAGGGGAGCGTGCCATGGCCGAGGCGAGCGGGTCGTTCGAGGTGACGGCGTTCGAGCCGGTGGAGACGGAGCAGCGCGAGGGCGCGGCGTTCGGGCGGGTGCGGATCGCCAAGACCTTCACAGGTGGGCTGAGCGGTCGCGGCGAGGTGCGGATGCTGTCCGTCGGCGACGCTTCGGGCGGGCCGGCCTCGTACGTCGCGGTGGAGCACGTGACGGGCGAACTGGACGGACGCAAGGGCTCGTTCGTGCTGCAGCACGCGGCCTGGGATGCCACCGGTGTGACGATACGCGTGGTGCCGGGCACGGGGGCGGGCGAGCTGGCCGGGATCACCGGCGAGTTCCGGCTGGCCGTCGACGCGTCCGGCGCGCACACCTACGTGCTGGCCTACGAGCTGGGCTGACGGCCGGCGCACCGGCCCGGACCGGTGACAGTCGGGGTCGGGGCCGGTGCGGTCCGGCCCCGTGTCCGCTCAGAGGATGGGCTGGGTCGCCTCCAGGCGCTGGATCGCGGTCCGGACGGCCGTCGCGAAGCTCCAGAACAGGGGCAGCGTGTTGGCCGCCCGGTCGGCCCGGGTGTTCTTGCCGGGGGCGAACATCGCGACCCGCAGCTCGGTGGTCAGCTCCAGCTGGGCGCCCGCGCCGAGCATGCTGCGGTTGCAGATGTTCTCCGGGGAGACGCCGGCGATCTCCTCCTCGCCCGAGGCGGTGACGGCGCGGATGCCCGCTGCGCCGAACTCCTCCATCAGGTACTGGCGGAAGGTGGAGTTCAGCCCGCCGACCAGCACGGCCCGGGCACCCGCCTCCAGACCTGCCTGGCCGGTGGTGCAGCCGTGCAGCGAGAGCACGTTGAGGCTGCCGGAGCACATCGCCCGGACCACGGTGTCGTCGCAGTGGGTCGAGGTGACGTGCAGCGCGCTGTTGTTGGAGGGGCGCAGGCCCTCGAACATCCAGAAGTCGTGGACCGGCCCGGCGGCCGGGATCGGGGCGAGGTCGGCGGGGTGGTAGCCGGCGACGGCCAGGCACAGCTCGGAGGTGCCGCCCTCGATGCCGCCGCCGTGCGGGGCGACGACGGTGGTCCGGATGAAGGCCGGACGGCCCTGCGGGCTCTGGTCGTCGATCAGGTGCCGGCGGTAGCGGCGGCCGTAGTCGACGCCCTCGACCAGGCTGGGGTCGGCGTACAGCGCGGTGTTGGAGGGGTACTGGTCGGCGGCGCTCGCGGGGGTGCTGCCCACGGCGGCGCCGAGGGTGCTGAGGGCCGGGGCCGCGGCGAGCGCGGCGATCAGGGTACGACGGTTGATCACGTTCGGGATCATGACAGGAGGTGGGGCATCGGTAAAGTCGACGCAAAGCAACGATCAAGTCTGCACCCGATTGCGGCGGGGGCGGCCTGAACGTGTGACACGGGCTCCGCGGACGCGCGCCGCGACCACCGGGCCTACCTCCACGCTGTCACGATGATGCGATCAGTGCACGATCGGCATCAGAGGGTGGCACATGCCCGGTACCGCAACAGGCTCTGCAGCAACGGCGGCCACGATGGCGGCCCGCACGCCGGCGTCGGTCGAGGAGGTGGCCGGACGGCTGCGGGAGATCGCGGCGGCCCTGCCCCTGGCGGACGGGGTGGCGGTGTTCAACCGCCTCTACCTCACCGTCACGGAGGCGGTCCGCGACCGGCTGGCGGACGGGTACTTCACCGACCCGCCCGCGGTGGCCGAGCTGGACGCGCTGTTCGCCGGGCGGTACCTGCTGGCCGTGGCCGCCGACGCGGCCGGGCAGGAGCCGCCCGCCTGCTGGCGGCCGCTGTTCGCGCTGCGCGCCCACCCGGGCGTGCACCCGCTGCAGTTCGCGCTGGCCGGGATGAACGCCCACATCCAGCACGACCTGCCGCTCGCGGTGGTGGAGCTGTGCCGCCGCCGGGACTGCGCACCGGCCAGGGTCGAGCAGGACTACCACCGGATCAACGGGGTGCTGGCCGAGGTGGAGGCGGTGGTCCGGGAGCAGCTGCTGCCCGGGTCCGAGCTGCCCGGGTGCACCGAACCGCTCACCCACCTGCTCGGCGCCTGGTCGGTCGAGGCCGCCCGGGAAGGGGCCTGGTCCGCCGTCCAGGCGCTCTGGGAACTGCGCGGGCTCCCGACCGCCGCCCAGGCCTTCGCCACCATGCTGGACGGCTCCGTCGGGCTGCTCGGCCACGCGCTGCTGCTCCCGCTGGTGCCGTACGGCGATTACGGCGACCACGGCGACCGCAGCGCCCACGACCGTGCCGGACGCACCGCGCTCGCAGCGGACGCCGAGCGGCACGAGGGCGGGGCGGGCCCCGGAACGGCCGCGGCCGCCCGGCTCCCCGAAGCGAGGAACCGGACGGCCGACGGTACGGACGCGGACGGGCCCAACCGGCTCGGCGAACCCGCCGGGCCGATCAGCCCAGCGGGCGCCGCAGGCTGACCAGGCCGGGCAGCCGGGCGAGACCGGGCAGCCGGATCAGGCCCAGCTGGAGTGCAGCGGCTTGCCCTCGGCGTAGCCGGCCGCGCTCTGGATGCCCACGATCGCCTTCTCGTGGAACTCCTCCAGGGTGTTGGCGCCCGCGTAGGTGCAGGAGCTGCGCACGCCGGCCACGATCGAGTCGATCAGGTCCTCGACGCCCGGGCGGGCCGGGTCGAGGAACATCCGGGAGTGCGAGATGCCCTCCTCGAACAGCGCCTTGCGGGCCCGGTCGTAGGAGGAGTCCTGGGCGGTGCGGTTGCTGACCGCGCGGGCCGAGGCCATGCCGAAGCTCTCCTTGTACTGGCGGCCGTCGGCGGCGGTCTGGAGGTCGCCCGGGGACTCGTAGGTCCCGGCGAACCAGGAGCCGATCATCACGTTGGAGGCGCCGGCGGCCAGCGCCATGGCGACGTCGCGCGGGTGGCGCACACCGCCGTCGGCCCAGACGTGCTTGCCGAGCCGGCGGGCCTCGGCGGCGCACTCCAGGACGGCGGAGAACTGCGGCCGGCCGACGCCGGTCATCATCCGGGTGGTGCACATCGCGCCGGGGCCGACACCGACCTTGAGGATGTCCGCGCCCGCCTCGACCAGGTCGCGGACACCGGCGGCGGAGACCACGTTGCCGGCCACGATCGGGATCTGCGGGTCCAGGCCGCGCACGGCGCGCAGCGCGCTGATCATGCTCTCCTGGTGGCCGTGCGCGGTGTCGACGACGAGCACGTCGGCGCCGGCGTCGATGAGCGCCTTGGCCTTGCCCGCGACGTCGCCGTTGATGCCGACGGTGGCGGCGATCCGCAGCTTGCCGTTCGCGTCGACGGCCGGGGTGTACAGGGTGGCGCGCAGCGCGTTCCTGCGGGTCAGCAGGCCGACCAGCTTGCCCTCGCCGTCGACGACGGGGGCGAGCTTGCGGTGCGCCTCGGTGAGCTTGTCGAAGGCGGTGCGCGGGTCGAGGCCCTCGTCGAGCAGCAGCAGGTCGCGGGACATCACGTCGGCGAGGCTGGTGAAGCGGTCGACGCCCTGGCAGTCGGAGTCGGTGACCACGCCGACCGGCTTGCCGTCCTCGACCACCACGAGGGCGCCGTGGGCGCGCTTGGGCAGCAGCGAGAGGGCCTCGGCGACGGTGGCGCCGGGCGCGAGGGTGATCGCGGTGTCGACCACCAGGTGGCGCTGCTTGACCCAGGAGATGACCTCGGCGATGACCTCGGTGGGGATGTCCTGGGGGATGGCGACCAGGCCGCCGCGGCGGGCGACGGTCTCGGCCATCCGGCGGCCGGCGATGGCGGTCATGTTGGCGACGACCAGCGGGATGGTGGTGCCGGTGCCGTCGTTCGAGGAGAGGTCGACGGCCTGCCGGGAGCCCACGGAGGAACGGCTGGGGACCATGAAGACGTCGTCGTACGTCAGGTCGTACGAGGGCTTGAGGTCGTTCAGGAAGCGCATGAAGGGGGCTCTCCGGCTGGGGGAAGGTACACCTCGGGTGCGGTTGCGGCGATGCCGCCGGGGCGCACTCGGGCGCCCGGCACCCAGCATTCGATTCTCCGTGAGGGTGGGGACAAAAGCCAGTTCGACCACCATTGCTGGGTGTGCACACAAAGCATGATCAATGCTCCGCGCGTAGACATGTGCGATCCTCCAAAGCCCGGCGGGGCCGGGCTCCCGCTTCCGGCTTTCGCCCCGGCCGGGGCCACTCCCGTAGCATTCAGGCGGTAACGGCGGGGCGATCGGGAAAGCAGCGGGCGTGAGCATCGAGCAGATGGACATCGAGCAGGGTCAAGGCGAGGAGGAGATCGACTACGGTCCGGGCCTCGCCCCGGAGCGGCTGCGGCTCTGCCTGGAGGTGCTCGCCGAGCTCGACGAGCTGCACGTCGACCACCCGGACGCGATCACCGTGCGCCAGGCCGTCGGCGGCATATTCCGGACGCTCAAGCAGCGCCGCCGCCAGGAGACCCGGGCCCGCAAGACGGCCAACGACCGCGAGGTCACCGCCCGCACCGCCACCGGTGCGCCGACCCGGATCGACGACGAGACGGCCGGCGCCTTCGGCCTGACCACCGTCACCACGACCGAGATCGCCGGCATCCTGGAGCGCCCGCGCTCCTGCTACACCTGCAAGACCCGGTACGTCGAGGTCGACGCGTTCTACCACAACCTGTGCCAGAAGTGCGCCCTCCTGAACCGGTCCCGCCGGGACGCCCGGGCCGACCTCACCGGCAAGCGCGCGCTGCTCACCGGCGGCCGGGCCAAGATCGGGATGTACATCGCGCTGATGCTGCTGCGCGACGGCGCCCACACCACCATCACCACCCGCTTCCCCAACGACGCGATCCGCCGCTTCACGGCGATGCCGGACAGCGCCGACTGGATCCACCGGCTCAAGATCATCGGCATCGACCTGCGCGACCCCGCCCAGGTGATGGCCCTGGCCGACGAGGTCGCCGCCGACGGCCCGCTGGACATCCTGATCAACAACGCCGCGCAGACCGTCCGCCGCCCGCCGGAGTCCTACCGCGAGCTGGTCAACGCCGAGTCCGCGCCGCTGCCCGCCGGCGCACTGCCGCAGGCCACCACGATCGGCCGCTTCAACAGCGGCAGCGTCGACCTGCCCGCCCTCCCCCAGCAGGCGGGCGGCGGCGAGCAGCGGCTGGCCGCCGAGGACGTCACCTCGCTCGCGCTGGTCACCGGCTCCGCCACCCCGGCCCGGATCGAGGCCGGAACGGCGATCGACGCCGGCGGCCTGGTGCCCGACCTCGCGCCCACCAACAGCTGGGTGCAGACCGTCAGCGAGGTGGGCCCGGTCGAGCTGCTGGAGGTCCAGCTCTGCAACTCCACCGCGCCGTTCATCCTGATCAGCCGACTGCGCCCGGCGATGGCCGCCTCCGCGTCCCGCCGCAAGTACGTGGTCAACGTCTCCGCCATGGAGGGCGTGTTCCAGCGCGGCTACAAGGGCGCCGGCCACCCGCACACCAACATGGCCAAGGCCGCGCTGAACATGCTGACCCGCACCAGCGCCCAGGAGATGTTCGAGTCCGACGGCATCCTGATGACCGCCGTCGACACCGGCTGGATCACCGACGAGCGGCCGCACCCGGACAAGATGCGCCTCGCGGACGAGGGCTTCCACGCCCCGCTCGACCTGGTCGACGGCGCGGCCCGGGTGTACGACCCGATCGTGCGCGGCGAGGCCGGCGAGGACCTGTACGGCTGCTTCCTCAAGGACTACGAGCGCGGCAACTGGTAGGCCCCGCACGGGTGGGCACCACGACGGCAGGCCCGACATCGGCAGGCCCGACATCGGCAGGCACCACGAGGGAGGACGCGAGTTGACCACCGCACCCACCGGACCCGTCGTACCCACCGGACCCGTCGCACCGATGCTGGGCGCCGGGGTCATCGTGCCCACCGGCGACGGCCGGGTGCTGATCGGCCGCCGCACCACGGCCGGTGAGCCGCCGACCTGGAGCCTGCCCGGCGGCAAGGTCGACCCGGGCGAGTCCTTCGAGCGGACCGCGGCCCGCGAACTGGCCGAGGAGACCGGGATCGTGCTGCCGGCCGAGCACATGCGGGTGCTCGCCGTGCACCTGGACCACGAGCTCGGCCGGCCCCGGCTGACCGCCGCCGTGCTGGCGCCGCCGAGCCTGGCCGAGGCCGTGGTCACCGAGCCGCACGCGTGCGCCGGGTGGGAGCGCTTCCCGGTGGACGCGCTGCCGGAGCCGATGTTCTACCCGTCCGCGCTGGTGCTCGGCAGCTGGCTGCCGCGGTACGCCCCGGCGGTGCGGGCCGCGACGCACGGCTACCCCGTCGCCCGCTGAGAGCGCGGACGACGGGGCAACCGGGCAGAAGGGCCACCGGCGGGATGGTCAACTCGCCGACGGCGCTCAGCCGTTGCGGGCGGCCTCCGGTCCGGTGATCCGCCGCAGCAGCGGCAGGGTCGAGGCGATGATGCCCAGCGAGGCGGCCAGGCCGAAGCCGGTCAGTCCGTAGTACGTCAGGCCCGGCGAGACCAGGGCGTAGTCCATCTGGGACTTGAGGAACATCGCCGCCGCCGCGAAGCCCGTCCCGATCGCGAGCGCCGAGACCACCAGCAGCGGCAGCGCGCTCTCCAGTCCGACCACCCGGCGCAGCAGCCGCAGCGGCGCGCCGCTCAGCCGGAGCATCGCGAACGGCCTTCTGCGGTCGGACAGTCCGGCGACCACGCTCACCGCGAGGCTGCACCCGGCGACCGGCAGGGTGGTCAGCAGCACCACGTTCGCCAGCTGCCGCCAGCCCTGGAGCTTCTTCTGCCCTTCGGCGGAGAAGTCGTCGGCCATCCTGGTCACGTACGCCGGGAACGCCTCGGTGAACAGGGTCCGCAGCTGCTCCTTGGCCGCCGGGGAGTCGTCGGTGGTCGCGTAGACGATGAACACCGGGAGGGCGGCGGCCTCCTCGGCGGAGAGCGGCGCCGCCGGCCACTCCTTCTCCGGGTGCGCCTGGAGGTCCAGGACGCCGTTCCGGTCGACGGCCGCGACCACGGCCCCGGGGGCGCAGTGGCCGACGGCGGGGATCTGCGCCAGTTCCGAGCAGCGGACCAGGACGGGCACGATCCGTTCCCGGCCGTACTGCGACGCTCCGATCCCGGCGGGGTTGTCGTGCAGCAGTGCCATCCCCTCGAAGCCCGGGACGGCCCGGGCCCGCGCGAGCACCCCGTCGGGCACCGAGGGGAGCGCGGCGGATCGCTCCGGGCCGAGCAGCGGGGTGGCCACGACCGCCTTGCGGACCTCGGGAGCGCCGTCGAGCGAGCCCCGGTTCACGTTGATGGTGCTCATGATGCCCAGGGTCGCGGTGGTCACGAACAGCGCCAGCACCAGGCCGGCGACCGAGCGGAAGCCCGCCCTCGGGTCGTCCGACAGACGGCGCATCGCGATCAGCGAGGCGGGCCGACCCGTCCGCCGGGCCACCGCCCGGGCGGTCGCCATGGTGAGCCAGGGACCGGCGATCACCAGGCCGAGCATGACCAGGACGAAGCCGCTCAGGTACGCCAGCGACTGGCCGTCGGTGGTCTTCGGATGGTCGCCGACGAAGTACCCCAGCTCGGCGAGACCGGCCACCAGCGGTGCCAGCCGCCAAGGGCTCGGCGGCTTCGGGGTGACCCGGCGGGAGACCCCGAGCGGCGAGACGGTGACCCGGCGCAGGGCGAACCGGGCGGCGAGCGCGGCCGCCAGCGGCACACCCACCGCCGCACCGACGGCCTGCGGCAGGCTCAGGGAGAGATCGGCGGCGAAGAACCGGTCACCGGTGAACGGCACGTCGGCCACCAGCGGCTTCAACGCGAAGTACAGGCCGAAGCCGAGCACCGTACCGGCCGCCGCCGCCACCGCGGACTCCACCGCCGAGATCACCGACACCTGGCCCGGCGTGGCCCCCACCAGCCGCATCGCGGCGTAGCGCTGCTCCCGGGTGGCGGCGGACAGCCGGGTGGCGGTACCGATGAAGATCAGCACCGGGAAGATCAGCGCGGCGGCCACCACGGTGAGCACCAGGACGAGTGCGTCGCCGTGCACGCCCGCGCCGTAGCAGTCGTACTCGCAGTCGGTGGGCAGTGTGGTGGCGATGCTGGTGACGGTGGTGGCCCGGGGCATCGCCCGGACCTCGTCGGCGGTGCGGCCGATGACCACCGCGAGGGTGTCCGGGGAGGGCAGCGCGTCCTCGCCGAGGGTGCCGACCTGGCGGCCCGGGAAGCGGTCGCCCAGTTCGACGGCCGGGGTCTCGCGCAGCAGCTTCGCGAGCGCCGGGGAGGCGTAGTACTCGCCCGGCGCGGGAAGCCGGCTCAGTCCGGGCACCAGCGGCGGGTGGGGACCGGTCGGGGCGAGTTCGGCCCGGAAGACGCTCGCCCCCCGGTAGTAGTCCATCCGCGCGTGCCACCAGAGCGGGTCCGCCGGGGCCGCCGCGGTCGCCCCCTTGGCACCCGTGTTCATCCAGGTCTGCCGGGCGTTGGTGCGGTCGATCGCGTTGATGCTGGAGAGCACCGACAGCAGCAGCCCGACCCCGATCGCCACCGCCGCCGCGATCATCAGCAGCCGGGCCACGGCCTCCCGGCCGCCGCTGACGGCCAGTCGGAGCGCGAAGCGGATCACGGGGCCACCGGCCCGGCGGAGAGCGTACGGGCCTGGCCGTCGCGGACGATCGCCTCGCGGTCGGCGTAGGCGGCGACCCGCGGTTCGTGGGTGACCAGGATGACGGTGGTGCCCTGCTCGCGGGCCGCGCCGACCATCAGTTCCATCACCTGCTCGCCGGTCAGCGAGTCCAGCGCGCCGGTCGGCTCGTCGGCGAACAGCACCCGCGGTCGGGCCACCAACCCCCGGGCCAGCGCCGCGCGTTGGGCCTGGCCGCCGGAGAGCTCACCGGAGCGGCGCTGCTCCAGGCCGTCCAGGCCGAGCCGGGCGAACCAGGGGCGGGCCTGGGCCAGCGCCGCGCCCCGGCGGACGCCGTTCAGCAGCAGCGGCAGGGCCACGTTCTCCTCGGCCGTCAACTCCGGTACCAGCTGGCCGAACTGGAAGACGAAGCCGAAGGTGTCGCGGCGCAGGGCACTGCGCTGTGCCTCGTTCATGCGGTCCAGGCGCTGCCCCTCGAACAGCACCTCGCCGGCGTCGGGCACCAGGATGCCGGCCAGGCAGTGGAGTAACGTCGACTTGCCCGAGCCGCTGGGGCCCATGACGGCGAGCACCTCGCCGGCCCCGACGGACAGGCTCGCCCCGCGCAGGGCGGGCGTCTCACCGAAGGCGAGGGCGAGGTCGCGGGCCTCGATGACCGCGGTCATCCGCGCACCTCCGCGGCGAGCGCGTCCAGCCGGGCGGCGGTGAGGTCGATCCAGCGCAGGTCGGCCTCCAGGTGGAACAGGCCGTGGTCGGCGAGCAGGGCGTCCACCAGGGCGCCGGTGCGGCGCAGTTCGGTGAGTTCGCGCATCCGGCGCAGGTGGGCGCTGCGCTGGGTGTCCAGGTACAGCTCGGCGTCGCGGCCGAGCAGCAGGGCCAGCACCACCTTGGTGAACAGCACGGACTGCAGGGTGGGTTCGGGGGCGACCGGCTCCTGGAGCCAGGTCTCGAACTCGGTCGCCCCGGTCTCGGTGATGACGTAGCGCTTGCGCTCGGGCCCGTCGCCCGGCTCGGCCTCACCGGCCATCACCTTGCCGTCGCGGGCCAGTCGGCCGAGGGTCGCGTAGACCTGGCCGTACGGGAGGGGCTTGCCCCGGCCGAAGAAGGAGTCGTAGTCGCGCTTGAGGTCGTAGCCGTGGCTCGGCTCCCGCTCCAGCAGGCCGAGGAGGGTCAAAGGAACACTCATGCGGAGGACCATACACCCCGGATATACACCGAGTGTATATCCGGCGAGAACAAGCCGCTGACCTGGTGGAACGTCAACTCCTCGACAGGGGCGGGCAGGAGGCGGCCCCACGACCGCCCCCTGCGCCGCACCACGGCCCGGCACCCCCACGGTCACCGGACCGGGGCCGCACCCAGGCACGGAGGGCGCGGCCGGACTCCAGCCTGCCCGGCCCGGCGGTCGCTGCCGAGGGCCGAACGTCCCGGGTGGACCGGGCCCGGCCAGGGCGAATCGGGTCGAACCGGGACGGCCGGCACCAGGAGCGAACCCCGGTCTTGTGCGAGGGGGGCGGTCGGGTGGAGATTGGGTAACGAAACCCCGTACGCGCCCGCGTCCTTGAGGAGATCCCGCGTGTCCAGCACACCCCGCCCGGCCAGGTCGGCGTCGCTCCCGCAGCGAACCGGCCGTCAGCTGCGGCGGGCCTTCGGTGCCCGGCACGAACCGTTGGCCCGCCCGCTCGACCGGTCCCGCGCCCGCGCCTGGCTGCTCACCGTCGTCGGCGGGCTGCTGGCCACCGCCCTCTCCGTCGGCGGCGCACTGCTGCTCTTCCGCGCCACCGCCCCGCAGGCCGACACCGACCTGACCCGGCTGCACCGGATCGACGCCGTGGTGACCGCCGAACCCAACCACGGCACGGCTCCCACCAGCCGGTTCTCCGGCGGCTACGGCAACCGGATCGAGGTCGAGGCCGCCTGGACCTACCCCGGGGCCACCCCGCACACCGGCACCGTCGAGGCCTCCGGCCCACCCACCGTCGGCGGCGTCGTCCAGGTCTGGGTCGATCCGGCCGGCAACGCCACCGATCCGCCGCTCGACCGCACCGCCCTCGCCGTCTCCGCGGCCTGCACCGGCGCCGGTGCACTGCTCGCCCTGTCCGCCCTGATCGCCTTCGCGCTGCGGCTGCGCCTGAGCGCGCTCAACCGCCGGGCCGAGACCGGCTGGACCGCCGAGTGGGCCCGGCTGGAGCCGCTCTGGAGCGGCCGCGCCGGGCACCGCCGGGAGGAGTGAAAGGGGCCCGGCCTCGAACGCGACCGTCCGTCTGTCTGTCCGTCTGTCCGTCCGTCTGTCCGTCCGCCCGGGGAGGTGGGCAGCAGGAGCCGGACGGGAACGGCCGGACCGGTCCGGCGGCAGGCAGACCGGCGGAGCTGCCGCGGCCTCAGCGGCGCGCCGTCCAGGCCGGGGCCGGGACGGGCCCGGCGGCGTGGTGGGTGAGGGCGGCGACCGCGACCAGCAGGGCGAGCGCCAGGCCCAGGGCGACCGGGACGGCGGCGTGCAGGACCAGGACGGCGCCGAGGAGGGCGCCGGCGAACATCCACACCGTCGAGGCGAGCCGGCGCGGGCCGGTGCGGTCCGCGGCGAGGGCGGTGATGGTCATGGTGAGCACGGTGGTGGTGAGGTCGGGGACCTTGAGCGAGCGGACCACCGCGTTCTGGCCGCCCATGGCGAGGGCGAGCAGCCCGATCAGGGTGTAACGGGCGGGCTCGGAGCCGTGGCCGAGCACGGCCGCCAGGACGGTGCTCGTGGCGACGAGCACCGCCTGGCCGGCGACGGCGGCGGTCAGCAGGTGCCCCCGGTGGCCGGGCAGGCGGCGGGCCAGGTGGCCGCCCGCCAGGGCGCCGAGCACGAAGGCGGCCAGGGCGGCCAGCGAGGCGGTGGCGGACAGGCCGGGGGCGCCGGCCAGGGCGAAGCCGAGGAACACCACGTTGCCGGTCATGTTGGCGACGAAGACGTGTCCGAGCTCCAGGTAGCTGACCGCGTCCACCACCCCGGTCACGAGGGTCAGCACCAGCAGCATCGGCACCAACGGCCCGTGCTCGGGGTCGGCTCTCAGCATCGGACGGCCTCCGGAGGGTACGCGTGACGGTCCCTCCGTTCTACTACCTCGGCTCCCCCGGCGTGCTCAGGCGTGCTCAGGCGAGCGCGGGGCTGCCCGGTTCGTCCGACTCGTCGTCCAGGTGCCAGTGCAGGTCCCGGACGCCCGGCTCCAGCGAGAGCCGGCTGACGACCTGCTCCAGCGCCGGGGCCACCTGGCCCGTGATCGCCACGGTGGCCCGCAGGCTGGTGGCGTCGCCCTGCTCGGTGCGGCGGGCGCGCAGGCCGGTCGGGGCCAGGCCGGAGGCGGTCAGGGCCTGGAGCAGCAGGGCCCGGATGTGGGTCTCGGACTTGCGGTCGCACTCCACGTGGACGGTGGCCCGGGTGGTGGAGTCCGGGTCGCTGCCGGACTGCGGGGACCGGTCGAGCAGTCGGCCGGCCGGGCGCAGCACCAGGTGGACGGCGAGCACCGCGAAGGTGCCGAGCGCGGCCAGCTCCAGCTTGCCGGAGGCCGCCAGCACCCCGACCGCGGCCGAACACCACAGCGTGGCGGCGGTGTTGAGGCCGCGGACGCCGGCCCCGTCGCGCAGGATCACGCCACCGCCGAGGAAGCCGATACCGGAGACCACGTAGGAGGCGACCCGGGTGGGGCTGCCGGTGTCGCCGACTGCCTCGCTGTACAGGACGAACAGGGTGGCACCGGCGGCGACCAGGGCGTTGGTCCGCAGGCCGGCCATCCGGGCCCGCCACTGGCGCTCGATGCCGATCAGCGCGCCGCAGGCGACGCCGGTGGCGAGCCGGACCAGGAACTCGACGGTGGTCAGGGTGTGCACGACGGCACCTCCTCCAGAGGATTCACGGGGAAACGGGGCAACACGGGTAGTACGGGCCGTACGGAGCACACGGGGAACACGGGGAACACGGGCAACGCGGGCCGGGGGATCGCGGGCAAAGGAACGGACGGGTGGCGAGCCGCTGCCCGCCACCCGTCCGTACGGGCTCCGCTCGGCGGCTCAGTGGTTGAGCGCGGTCTGGACGACCTTGATGATGACCATGACCATCGCGATCAGCAGGTAGGCGCGCAGGGCGCCCATGCCGACCTTGCGGGCGGTGGACATCACCGGCCGGCCCAGGGTCTCCAGCGGGGGCATCCGCCAGTCCTCCCGGCCGGTGCGGTCGATCGGGTCCTCCTTGGTGCCGGTGCGACCGGCCGTGAAGAAGTAGCCCGCGACCAGGACCCCGATCACGCCGCAGCCGCCCATGATCCACAGGATCGCGTCCGAGCTGATGTCCGGCCAGACCACCGAGGCGGTCAGGATCAGCGAGAGCATCACCAGCACGCCGACCACCGTGGAGGTGAAGGCGTTGGTCCGGGGCCCGTTGGCCCAGGGGCCGAGCACGGCCCTGTCGTTGCAGAGCAGCAGCAGGAAGACGGTGGCGGAGGGCAGCAGCACCCCGGCCAGCACCTGGACGAACTGGGTGATCAGGCCCTGGGTGTAGCCGTTGGACAGCAGGGTGATCGTCGCGGCGACGGCCACCAGTCCGGCGTACACGGCGTAGAAGCCCTTGGCGCCCTTGACCCCGCGGTGCAGCGAGTGCTTGATGCCGAAGACGTCGCCGATGGCGTAGGCGGTGGAGAGCGAGACGGCGAAGGCGCCGATGATCGAGGCGTCCAGCAGGGCGATGGCGAACAGCACGCCCGCCAGGTGGCCGGCCTTGTCCTCGATGCCCTTGGCGACGGCGGCCGTGTCGGAGAACTGGCCGAAGCCGTCGGTGCCCGCGAACGCCGCCGCCGTGAGGCCGATCAGCGCGGCCGCGCCGATGATCACGATCGCGATGCCGATCCACAGGTCGACCTTCTCGTACTTCATGAAACGCGGGGTGATCCGCTTGTCGATGACGTACGACTGCTGGAAGAACAGCTGCCAGGGGGCGACGGTGGTGCCGACGATCGAGATGATGACCATCATGACGGCCGCGAGCTGGCCGGCGCCGCCGGGCATCTGCGGCGTCACGAAGTCGTGGGCCATCTGCGAGGTCTTCGGGTGGACCATGAAGTAGATCGGCACCAGCAGCAGCGAGCCGACGCAGAGCGTGATGGCGACCCGCTCGAAGCGCTGGAAGGAGCCGGTGAAGGCCGAGGCGATGATGATCGCCGCCGCCAGCACCACGGAGAGGACCTTGGGCAGGCCCAGGTACCCGGCCGCCATGGTGACGCCGATGAACTCGGTGACCAGGGTGAGGGCGTTGAGCAGGAAGAGGTCGATGACGCTGAACGCGCCCCAGAACTTGCCGAAGCGCTCCAGGATCAGCCGGGCGTGGCCGACACCGGTGACCGCGCCCAGGCGCAGCACCATCTCCTGGTTGACGTACAGCACCGGGACGAGCAGGAGCAGCGTCCACAGCAGCTGGGTGCCGTAGTTCTGGCCGGCCTGGCCGTAGGTGGAGAAGGCGCCGGCGTCGTTGTCGCCGACCATCACGATCAGGCCGGGGCCGACGATCGCCAGCAGGGTCTTGAGCCGGGCGGAGAGTCCGTGGCGGGGGGTGGTGTCGTCGAGCCGGATGGTGCCGAGCGCACCCTTGATGTCGCCGACATGGGCGTCGTCCAGGACGGCGGACCTGGCGGCGGCGGTCGCAGCGAGGGCGGCGGGAGCGGCGGGGACCGTGGGGATCTTCGGGTCCAGCATCACGTTGGTCATGGCGGGGCCTCCCTCCCCCTACCTTGAGGGGGCGTCAGGGGGCACGCAGCGGCGGACCTCCCTGCGGGCGCACGGCATCCACGCCGTACGGCGACGCTGAGCGGCGGCGGCCGTGCGGGCACGATGATGCTGACGACGCGTCAATCGGCTTGCGTCCGGGCATGGTTGAGCGCAGGACGAAGCTTCGGGTGAACGCGCAGGGAAGGTTGTTACCGCGTGCCGGAGGTGTTCGAGAGCATGCGGGGGCAGGGGCTACTGTGGCCCGGACTATCGCAGTCCATGTCTCTCGCCTCCTCCCGGTCGGGGGCGCACCGTCTGTGCGCCGCATCACGACACGGCAAGGAGCACACCGGTCTTCGAGGACCGGTACACCCCAACTCGTCAGAGCTTTGGCACTCCACGGCGTGTCCAGCCGGATCGGCCGGAAGCCACTTGGGGTCAACCCTTAACTCGGGAAGACCTGTCCTGAACCTGGGCGTCTCTCGACGTCGTCGGGTCAGTGGCCTGTGTCCGTGAAGACGCCTCACCGAACGAGGTGCCTTTTCAAACCTCCCAAAGCATAGACCCGGCGCGGCGACCCCGAGTCACCTTTTCGGCCGATCTTCGACAGCTTTGTAGAACCTTGACCAAATCCGCCGCGACTTGCTCTTCCTCCACCGGCATATATAGTTCACCGACATATGCAGCTGAACAGCTCACGAGGGGGAACCATGTCCCACATCGATCCGAGCCGACCCGCGCCCGTCCTGCAGCTGGCCGGGGTCTCCCGGGTGCACGGCCGCGGCGCCGCCGAGGTGCACGCCCTGCGCGAGGTCGACCTGACCGTCCACGCCGGCGAGTTCGTCGCCGTGATGGGGCCCTCCGGCTCGGGCAAGTCGACCCTGCTCACCCTGGCCGGCGGGCTGGACCTGCCCAGCGGCGGCGAGGTGCTGGTCGAGGGCGTCACCCTCGGCGGCCTCGGCCGGGGCAAGCTCGCCGACCTGCGGCGGCGCTCCGTCGGCTACGTCTTCCAGGACTACAACCTGATCCCGGCGCTCACCGCCGCCGAGAACATCGCCCTGCCGCGCGAGCTCGACGGCGTCTCCGGACGCACCGCCCGCCGGGAGGCCCTCGCCGCCCTGGAGGAACTGGGCATCGGCGAGCTCGCCGACCGCTTCCCCGACGACATGTCCGGCGGACAGCAGCAGCGCGTCGCCATCGCCCGCGCCCTGATCGGCGAGCGCCGGCTCGTCCTCGCCGACGAACCCACGGGGGCGCTCGACTCCGCCACCGGCGACGCCGTGCTCGCCGTACTGCGCGCCCGCTGCGACGCCGGGGCGGCCGCCATGATGGTCACCCACGAGGCCTCGCACGCCAGTTGGGCCGACCGGGTGGTCCACCTGCGGGACGGCTCGGTCGCCTCCGAGAGCGTCGGACGCCGCTCCGGCAACAGCCGGGCCGCCGTCCACCGCTCCCAGCCCCTCGACGGCTCCACCGCCAACTCCTTCGGCGAGGTGGCCCGATGAGGTTCGGAGCGTGGAAGGTCGCGCTGCGGATGGCCCGGCGCGACGCCCTGCGGGCCAAGGGGCGAAGCGCCCTGATCGTGGCCATGATCGCCCTGCCCGTGCTCGGCGTCACCGGCGCCGACGTGGTCCACCGCAGCGACCAGCTGTCCCCCGCCGAACGGGTCGAGCGGGTGGTGGGCGGCGCGGACGCGCTGGTCACCGCGCTCAGCCCGGGCCAGGCCGTCGAACAGGCCCCGGTCGCCGAGGACGGCGCGTTCGCCGTCCAGCCGCGGCCCGGCCAACAGCCCACGCCCGAGCAGCTCAAGGGCGCGAGCACCGACCCGACCGTCCTGGTCGGCTCGCTGCTGCCGCCCGGCAGCGCGCTCACCCCCGTCCGGACCGGACCGGAGACCGGTGCGAGCTCGCCCGAGGGCCTGGTCCGCACCCTCACCGCCGAGGCCGACCTGGGCGACCCGGTCTGGCGCGGCCGGGCCGACCTGGTCGAGGGCCGCACGCCCGGCGCGCCGCACGAAGTCGCCGTCACCCAGGCCTTCCTGGACAACTCCGGGCTCCGGCTCGGCAGCGACACCACCGTCCAGGGACTGGAGCGGACCACCTTCCGCATCACCGGCCTGGTGGAGCACCCGGACGACCTCAAGCGGGTCGAACTCATCGCCCGCCCGGGCGAGTTGCTCGACCAGCTGGCCGCCGCGGCGGAACCCGGACAGCCCGCCCCCGGGCAGGGCCGCACCAACCGCGGCTCCTGGCTGGTGCACCTCCCGGGCGGGGCCGCCCTCGACTGGGCCACGGTCCAGTCGTTCAACGCCCACGGCTACACCCTCACCGCGCGGGCCGTCGCGCTCGACCCGCCGCCGTACGGCGCCGTCCCCTACTACCGGGACTCCACCGTCTACCGCGACCCCGCCGGCGGCAACAGCACCAAGGTCGTGGTCGCCACCGTCACCGGCATGGGGCTGCTGGAGGTCGCCCTGCTCGCCGGGCCCGCCTTCGCGGTCGGCGCCCGCCGCTCCCGCCGCCAGCTCGCGCTGCTCGGCGCCGCGGGCGGCCGGCGCACCCACATCGGCGCGGTGGTGCTCGGCGGCGGCCTGGTGCTCGGCCTGGCCGGGGCGGTCCTCGGGGTGACCGTCGGCACCGGGCTGGTCGCCGCGCTGCGGTCGGTGATCGAGGAGGTCGGCGGTGCCCGCTTCGGCCACTTCGCCCTCCCCCCGGTGGACCTGCTCGCCATCGCCGGGATCGGTGTGATCACCGCCCTGCTCGCGGCCGCGCTGCCGGCCTGGCAGGCCGCCCGGCGCAGCGTCACCGCCGGCCTCACCGGCCGGGACACCGTCCGGGCGCCCAACCGCCTGGTCACCGTGCTCGGCGTGGCGCTGCTCCTCGGCGGCGGCGCGATCGCGATGTACGGCGCGGGCGCCGTCCAGCACGGCGCGCCCGTGGTCAGCACCTACGACGCCCGCACCCTCACGGTGCTGCTCGGCTCGGTCTTCGCCGAACTCGGACTGCTCGCCTGCACCCCCCTGCTGGTCGCCCTGTTCGGCCGGTTCGCCGGGCGGCTGCCGCT
Source organism: Kitasatospora sp. NPDC001309 (assembly GCF_042896295.1). Lineage (NCBI taxonomy): Bacteria > Bacillati > Actinomycetota > Actinomycetes > Kitasatosporales > Streptomycetaceae > Kitasatospora > Kitasatospora sp. NPDC001309. The sequence goes on from NZ_JBIAXC010000007.1 coordinate 174,810, forward strand.
CGGCCCCCGGCTGGCGCTGCGCGACTCCGCCCGCAACCGCTCCCGCACCGCACCGGCCGTCGCCGCGGTGATGGCCGCCGTGGCCGGGGCCGTCGCGATCGGGGTGTACAGCACCAGCACCGACGCCGAGAACCGGCGCGACTACCGGCCGGAGGCCCCGTACGGCGCCGTCCAGCTGATCAGCCACCGGGAGGGCCCGCAGGCCGCCCAGCTGCCGGCCGAGGTGGAGAAGCAGCTGTCCGGGCTCGGCCCGCGCGCCGACGTCGGCCAGGCCGTCTACAAGTTCTGCGACAACTGCTCCAGCACCGTCACCCTCAAGGGCCCGGTGGAGATGCGCCACCTCGCGGCCATCCCGCACCTCGCCACCGGGGACGCCACCCTGCTGCACAACCTCTTCGACGTGCGGGACCGCACGGCCGAACAGGCGCTGGCCGCCGGGAAGCTGCTGGTCTTCGACCGGTCGCTGATCGGCGCCGACGGCAAGGCCGTGCTGCTGCTGCGCGGAGGCGGCGGCGCCCCGCTGCAGCCCGGGCAGGTCCCCAAGCCCGACCTCCAGGAAGTCCCGGTGGACGCGGTGCTGGTCGACAACCCGGACGCCGCCCGCTACGCCCAGGGGCTGATGCCGGCCACCGCGCTGGCCAAGCTCGGCCTCGCCTCGGCGCCCCAGGGCGCGGTCTGGCGCCCGGCCACCCCGCCCGACCGCAAGGCGCAGCAGCGGGCCGCGGCCGCCGCGGCCCGACTGGACCACTACGCCGAGCTGGACGTCGAGCGCGGCTACCAGCCCAAGGGCGACGCGCTCACCCTCGCGCTCAGCGGCTTCGCCGGGCTGGTCGTGCTCGGCGCGGCCGGGATCGCCACCGGGCTCGCGGCCGCCGACTCCCGGCAGGACCAGGCCACCCTGGCCGCGGTCGGCGCACCGCCGCGGATCCGCCGGACCATGGCGGGACTGCAGTGCGCGCTGATCGCCCTGCTCGGGGCGCTGCTCGGGGCGGTGAACGGCTTCGTCCCGGCGGTGGGGCTGTTGAAGTCCCGGGCCAGCGGGTTCGGTTCGAAGGGGATGCTGCTCGCCGCGCCCTGGGGGGAGCTGCTGCTGGTGGTCCTGGTGCTGCCGGTGGTGGCCGGGCTGCTCGCGGCGCTGTTCACCCGCTCCAAGGTGCCGCTGGGGCGGCGGCTGTCCTGAGCCGTCCCGCTCGCTCGCCTGTCCCTACCGCTCCTCTGCTCCTCTGTTCGGGCACGCGTCGGGCACGCCGGACACCTTTCGACCACCGGCCGAGCACGACCTGAGCACCCCCCGGGCACCGCCCGGAATCCGTGGGCGCCCGCCCCCCTCACCAGGGGGCGGGCGCCCGGTGCGTTCCGTAGCATGGGCCGCGTTCCAGCGGGCGAAGGGCGCCGGCGGTCGGTGCGGCGAGGGAGACGAGGGTGGTGCTACGGGGTTTCGGCGATCTCGAGGCCGAGATCATGGACCGGCTGTGGGACTGGGAGCGCCCGGCCACGGTGCGCGAGGTGGTCGACGACCTCCAGCAGCAGCGCCCGGTCGCGTACACCACCGTGACCACCGTCGCCGACATCCTGCACACCAAGGGCTGGCTGCGCCGGGACAAGGTCGGCCGCGCGTGGGTGTACGAGCCGACCTGCACCCGGGAGGCGTACACCGCCCAGCTGATGCACCAGGCGCTGGAGACCACCACGGACCGGGCCGGCGCCCTGCTGCACTTCGTCGACCGGATGAGCGGGGACGAGGCGTCCGCCCTGCTCGCCGCCCTCGAACAGGTGAAGGCCCGGGACGCCGAGTGACGCTCGCCCTGCTCGGCCTCTACCTGGCCGCGACCGGCGTGCTGCTCCCCCGCCGACTGGCCGGCTCGGCCCGGGTCCAGGCCCGGCTCCAGACCCGCCCCCTGCTCGGGGTCGCGCTGTGGCTCGCGCTGATGGCCTCCTTCACGGTCGCCCTGGTGCTCGCGGCGCACCACGCCTTCGAGCCCGCCGCGCACGAGCCGGCCGGGCTGATCGGCCTGTTCCCGCACCTCGAACCGACCGGTCCGGTGCTGCCGCACACCCACGACTGGTGGCTGCTCGCCACTGCCGGGGCCCTGCTCACCGGGCTGCTGGCCGCCGTCGGCGCCCGGACCGGACGGGCCCGGCGGCGGCACCGGGCGGTGCTGGACGTGGTCGCCGTACGGGACCGGCGCTGGGGCGCGCTGGTGCTGGAGCACACCCACCCGACGATCTACTGCCTGCCCGGCCGACGCTCCCGGGTAGTGCTGTCCCGCGGTGCGCTGCGGCTGCTGGACGAGCGGCAGTTGGCCGCGGCCGTCGCCCACGAGCACGGGCACATCCGCGGCCGCCACCACCTCTTCCGCCTGCCCGTCGACACCTTCGCGCTGCTGCTGGGCCCCCTGCCGCTGGCCCGGCTGGGGCGCTCGGAGGTGGCGCTGCTGCTGGAGATGGCAGCCGACGACGCGGCGCTGGCCGAGGTGTCCCGGAGCGAACTGGCCTCGGCGCTCTGCGCGTTGGCGGTCTCGGGGACAACTCCCGGTGGCACCTGGGGAGTCGCCTCCACCGGCGTGCTGGCCCGGGTCCGCCGGCTGGCCCGGCCCGGCAGCGGTCGGCGGCGCCAACTGTCTTGGCGACTCGGGGTGTTGACGCTTCCGGCGGTGCCGGCCCTGCCGTACCTGCTGGCCTGCGCACCGCACCCGTAAGGGGTGCGGCGCGCGGCCGCCTCACCGGTACCGCAGGTACGCCGCCGCCGTCCCCCGGAGCCGGTCGTGCAGGCCGTCGTAGGCGCGGGCGCGGCCCAGGACGCGCTTCGGCAGCTTGGCGACCATCGTGTAGTTGGTGTCGCAGACGTTCGCGGCCGGGGCCAGGCCGGCCTGGCTGACCAGCTGGTAGGCGTCGAGCCGGTCCAGTCCGAGCAGTCCGCCGGTCCAGCCGACCAGGTCGTGCTGGCTGATCCGGAAGGCGTCCTCCAACGGGCGGGCGGAGCCGGTGCTGATCAGGAAGTCGTCGTTCTCCAGCCGGGGCCAGGCCGGGCCGCCGCCCTTGACCAGGTCGACGATCACGGTGGTGCGCATCGCCGCCTCGACGGCCGTGCCGCACACCTCGCCCTCGCCCTGCCGGGCGTGGCCGTCCCCGATGGCGAGCAGGCCGCCCTCGACGTTGACGCCGAAGTAGGCGGTGGTGCCGGCCCGCATCTCGGGGGTGTCCAGGTTGCCGCCGTGGGCGCCAGGGGTGATCGAGGCCAGCACCTCGCCGGCCGCGGGGGCGACGCCGACCGTGCCGTGCATCGGGTCCAGCGGCAGGTCGACCGTGAACTCGCCGGCGCGGGCCCGGAAGCGGCAGAGGCCGGCCGCGACGTCCAGGTCGTAGACCCAGACCCGCTCCTCCAGCGGGGCGTGCAGCATCGCCGTGCTGTGGGTGGCGGTCAGCGCGCCGAAGTGCGGGAAGGTGCTGGAGACGCCGTGCGCCCGGGCCGGGGTGATCTCGACGAAGTGCACCGCGAGCAGGTCGCCGGGTTCGGCGCCGGCCACCGCGATCGGGCCGGTGACGGGGTTGAGGTACGGGAAGACGCAGACCTGGCTGGGCAGGTCGCCGGTGCCGCGCACCTTGCCGCCGAAGCAGTCCTCGGTGGTCAGTTCGACGACGGTGCCGGGCCGGACGGTCACCAGCGGGGCTCGGCCGCCGAAGGTGTAGGCGTAGTCCTCGGGGTTCGGGTCCAGCCGGACGACGGTCTCGGGCAGGCTCACTTGGTCTCCTCGGGAGTGGTTTCCGGAGCGGGCGCGGGGCGGGCGCGGGGCGCGGGGCGGGCGCGGGGCGCGGGGCGCGGGGCGGGCGCGGGGCGCGGGGCGCCACAGCTCAGGTGGAAGATTCGCCCCCTGACTGTCCACCACCCGTCCACCGTAGTCCGCTAGCCTGCCCCTCGCCATCTCAACACACGGACGAACAAGGGGACTTGATGTCAGCCAGTCAGCGCGCGAAGGCCCTCCGCCGGGTCACTCTGCTCGCCGCCACCACCGCCCTCGTCCTCGCCGGCGGCAGCGCCCGGGCCGCGTCCGCTCCGGTGTCCGGCACCCCCGGCGTCGTCGCCGTCGGCTCGGGCCAGGCGCTGCCCTCCGTCAGCCCGGACGGCGCCACGGCCTACGTCGTCACGACCGACTCCGACGGCAACCTCGTGGTGCGGGCGGTGGACACCCGGTCCGGCCAGGTGACCGGCACGGCCCCGCTCGGCGCCGCCCAGGGCTCCCCGCAGTCTGCGCTCAGCCCGGACGGCTCGCGCCTGTACGTGGTGAACGGCCTGCAACTCAGCGTCGTCGCCACCGGCGGCCCGACCGTGCTCGCCACCGTCCCGCTGCCGGACCAGCCGCGCCCGACGGGCTGGTCCCAGGGCCTGGTCAGCGGCCTCGTCGTCGGCCCGGACGGCTCCGAGGTGTACCTCGTCCAGCAAGGCCCGTCGGCCTGGCGGCAGGGCGGGCAGGCCCGGGTGCTCGCCTTCGGCACCGCGCAGCGGCAGTTCGGCCCCACCGTGGGGCTGCCCGCCCTGAACACCGGCGCCCCGGCGCTCCACCCGAACGGCCGGGACCTGTACATCGGGGGCGGCGCCGGGCTGTACCACGTGAGTGCGGCCGGCGGCACGCTGACCTTCGTCCGGACGGTGCCCGGGACGGCCACCAACGGCGACAACGGGCTCGCCTTCACCCGGGACGGCGGCCGGCTCTTCGCGACCGGCCCCAACTCGGGCGGCACGCTCGACCTGATCGACCCCGCCACGGACACCCTGCTCCGGAGCATCCGCACCGTCCCCGTCCGCAGCGACGTCCCGCCGCGGCTGAGCGCCGACGGCAGCCGGTTCTACCTGCTCCAGCAGGACTCCTCCGGCACCACGGCGGTCATCTCCGTCGACACCGCGACCGCCACCGTCGACACCGCCGACTCCCTCGCCCCCCAGGAGTCGGCGCTCGACGGCCTCGCCGTCGGCCCCGACGGCCACACCCTGTACGTCGGCGGCACCAACGACACCGACGCCCAGCTGGAGGTCCTCGGCCTCTGACGGGCCGCCGGGCGCCTCCGGACGAGCTACCGGAACGCCTCCGGACGGGTCGTCGGCGACCCGTCCGGAGGCGTGCGGCGCGCGGAGGCCGTTACGGGCGGAGGCCGTTACGGGCGGACGGCACCCATGTAAGGCATCGCGGAGATCGGCAGGACCTCGACGTTCTTGCCGGTGCGCGGGGCGTGGATCATCTTGCCGTCGCCGATGTAGATCCCGACGTGGTGGATGTCGTTGTAGAAGAACACCAGGTCACCGGGCTGGAGGTTGGCCCGGTCGATCCGCGGGCCGTCGTTCCACTGGTCCTGGGATATCCGGGAGATCCGCACGCCCGCCGCCTTGTACGCCTGGCTGGTCAGGCCGGAGCAGTCGAAGCTGTCCGGGCCGCTCTTGCTCCAGCCGTACGGCTTGCCCAGCTGGGCCTGGGCGAACGCGATGATGGCGGCGGCACGGCCGCTGGCCGGCGGGGCGGGGGTGCTCATGTCCGGGCGGTCGGCGGACCGGGAAGCGCGGTCCGCGGCGGCGGTCTTGGCCGCCTGCTGGGCCTCGGCCTTGGCCTTGTCGGCGGCCTGCTGGGCGTTGACCTTGGCGCGGTCCTCGGCGCTCAGCTTGTTCAGCATGGCCTGGGCCGCGGCGAGCTTGCTCTGGATCTGCTGCTTCCGCGCGCCCAGTTCGGTGCCGACCGAGTCGAGCTGGGCGAGCGTGGCGGTGGCCTCGGCACGGTCCTGGTCGAGCTTGCGCTGCTCGTCCTGGGCCTGCTTGAGCAGGGCCGTCTGGGTGCCGGCGGCCTGGTTCTGCGCCGAGGCGCGCTCCAGGTAGCCGGCCGGGTCGGAGTCGAACATCAGCTGGACGGAGGGGTCGATGCCGCCGTTGCGGTACTGGTCGGCGGCGACGGCACCGAGCCGGGTGCGCAGCTCGTTCATCGACTCCTGGCCGCGGGCGACCTTCTCCTGGATCCGGTTGGCCTCGCCCTGGAGCTTCTGCTGCTTCTCCTGGAAGCCGTTGTACTGCTCGACGGACTGCTCGGCCTCCTCGTTGAGCTTGTCCACCTGCTCCTTGACGGAGGCCAGGCTCGGGGTCGGCTCGGCGTGGGCGGTGCCGGCGGCGAGCACCGCACCGCCGGCCATCGCCGTGGTGAGGACCGCCATGCGGGCCCGGCTCGGGGGGCTGGGCTTACGGCGCTTTCCCATCGAGGTGGCACTCCTTCGGGGGACGGGCGGGGAGGTGCGGTGACGTGCGGTGACACTGGAGGAACGTCCGAGTGGCATTCGCACGTTCATTCGGCCGATCGGGGGGACGACCGGCCGGGACACCCGCAGGGCGCGCCGGGGGACGCGCAGGGGACGGCGAAGGACGGGCGGGGCCGTACGGGGGATGCCGTCCCCACCCGCCTTCTTCGAAGTAACTTAATAGATGAGGGGCTGGGTTCCGCAATCCCCCTGATCCAGGGCACTTCCGGGCGGCCCGCCGACCCTCCGCCGGGCCCCGACCCCCGCCTCGTGGCACTCCCCGCCGGACGGAGTGCTGGCCACGGGCCGAGAGCGCGCCAAATCGAGAACAAGGTCACACTTAACGACCCTCCTTCCGCTCCGCTAACGGGCGCTAACCTGCGGACATGAAGGTCCCGCCCGAAAGGCTCCCCCTCGCCGCCGAGTTCCCGGCCGCGCACCGTGAGCAGTGGCAGCAGCTCGTCGAGGGCGTGCTGCGCAAGTCCGGTGCCCGGCCCGAGGACGGCGCCGCCGCCGAGCAGGCGCTCACCACCGCGCTCCAGGACGGGCTGCGCGCCCGCCCGCTGTACACCGCCGAGAACACCTCGGTCGAGCCCGGCTACCCGGGCTTCCCGCCGTTCGTCCGCGGCGGCCGGCCGCAGGGCTCCGCCGTCGCCGGGTGGGACGTACGGCAGCGGCACGCCGACCCGGACCGCCGGCGCGCCAACGAGGCCGTCCTGGCCGACCTGGAGCACGGCGTCGGCTCGCTCTGGCTGGAGCTCGGCGACGCGGGCCTGCCCGTCGCCGCCCTGCCCGAGGCGCTCGACGGGGTGTACCTGGACCTCGCCGCCGTCGCCCTCGACGCGGGACCGGACTTCACCGAGGCCGCCGAGCGGCTGTTCGGGCTGTACGAGGAGCGCGAGGTCTCCCCCGCCTCCGCCGCCGGCAACCTCGGCGCCGACCCGCTCGGCCTCCAGGCCCGCACCGGCTCCGCCGACCGCACCGACGCCCTGCTCGCCGAGGCCGCCGCGCTCGCCGCCCGCTGCGCCGAGGGCTACCCGAACGTCAGGGCCCTCACCGTGGACGCCCTGCCGTACCACGAGGCCGGCGCCTCCCCCGCCCAGGAGCTGGGCTGCGCGCTCGCCACCGGCGTCGCCTACCTGCGCGCGCTGACCGCGGCCGGCCTCTCCGTCGACGCCGCGCTCGGCCAGCTGGAGTTCCGCTACGCCGCCGACGCCGACCAGTTCCTGACCATCGCCAAGTTCCGCGCCGCGCGCCGCCTCTGGGCCCGCGTCGCCGAGGTGTCCGGCGGCTCCGCCGAGGCCTCGGCGCAGCGCCAGCACGCCGTCACCTCCCGGGTGATGATGACCGCCCGCGACCCGTGGGTGAACATGCTGCGCACCACGGTGGCCTGCCTGGCCGCCGGGGTCGGCGGCGCCGACGCCGTCACCGTGCTGCCCTTCGACAGCGCCCTCGGCCTGCCCGACGCCTTCGCCCGCCGGATCGCCCGCAACACCCAGTCGATCCTGCTGGAGGAGTCCCACCTGTCCCGGGTGATCGACCCGGCCGGCGGCTCCTGGTACGTCGAGCAGCTCGGCGAGGAGCTGGCGCAGGCCGCCTGGGCCTGGTTCCAGGAGATCGAACGGGCGGGCGGCCAGCAGGCCGCGCTGGCGTCCGGGCTGGTCGGCGACCGGATCGCCGCGACCTGGGCGGAGCGGTCCGCGAAGCTCGCCAAGCGGCGCGAACCCGTCACCGGTGTCAGCGAGTTCCCGCACCTGGACGAGCAGCCGCTGGTCCGCGAACCGGCTCCGGCCGGGCACACCGCCGGCCTGCCGCGGGTGCGCCGCGCCGAGGCGTACGAGGCGCTGCGGGACCGCTCGGACGCCCACCTGGCGACCACCGGCGCCCGTCCGGCGCTGTTCCTGGCCTCGATCGGCACCGCCTCCGCGCACACCGGGCGCACCACCTTCGCCGCCAACCTGTTCCAGGCCGGCGGCATCGCGACGGCGTCCACCGAGGGCGTCGACCCGGCCGCGTTCGCCGCGGCGTTCCGCGAGTCCGGTGCCTCCGTCGCCTGCCTGTGCTCCAGCGACGCCCTGTACGGCGAGCACGCCGCGGCCGTCGCCGTAGCCTTGAAGGAGGCGGGCGCCCAGCGCGTGCTGCTGGCCGGCCGCCCGGCCGAAGTACCCGCCGGAGTGGACGAGTTCATCTACGCGGGCGGGGACGCGATCGCCGTCCTCACCTCCCTGCTGGACCTCATTGGAGTGGCGCGATGATCCCCGACTTCACCGGAATCGGGCTGGACGACTCCTCCGCCGGTTCCTCTGCCGGCTCGGCTGCCGGAGAGGTCACCGACGCCCAGTGGCAGGCCGCCTGGCAGCGGTCCACCGGCAAGGCCCCCGACGAGCTGGTCTGGGACACCCCCGAGGGCATCGGCGTCAAGCCGCTGTACACCGCGGCCGACCTCGACGGCGTGGACTTCCTGGAGACGTACCCCGGCATCGCCCCGTACCTGCGCGGGCCGTACCCGACCATGTACGTCAACCAGCCGTGGACCGTCCGCCAGTACGCGGGCTTCTCCACCGCCGAGGAGTCCAACGCCTTCTACCGCCGCAACCTCGCGGCCGGCCAGAAGGGCCTCTCGGTCGCCTTCGACCTGCCGACCCACCGCGGCTACGACAGCGACCACCCGCGCGTCACCGGCGACGTCGGCATGGCGGGCGTCGCCATCGACTCGATCTACGACATGCGCCAGCTGTTCGACGGCATCCCGCTGGACAAGATGTCGGTGTCGATGACCATGAACGGCGCGGTGCTGCCCGTCCTCGCGCTGTACATCGTCGCGGCCGAGGAGCAGGGGGTGCCGCCGGAGAAGCTCGCCGGGACCATCCAGAACGACATCCTCAAGGAGTTCATGGTCCGCAACACCTACATCTACCCGCCGCAGCCGTCGATGCGGATCATCTCGGACATCTTCGCGTACACCTCGCAGAAGATGCCCCGGTACAACTCGATCTCCATCTCCGGCTACCACATCCAGGAGGCCGGGGCCACCGCCGACCTGGAGCTCGCCTACACCCTGGCCGACGGGGTCGAGTACCTGCGCGCGGGCCTGGACGTGGGCCTGGACGTGGACGCCTTCGCGCCGCGGCTGTCGTTCTTCTGGGCGATCGGCATGAACTTCTTCATGGAGGTCGCCAAGCTGCGCGCGGCCCGGCTGCTGTGGGCCAAGCTGGTCAAGCAGTTCGACCCGAAGAACCCCAAGTCCCTCTCGCTGCGCACCCATTCGCAGACCTCCGGCTGGTCGCTGACCGCCCAGGACGTGTTCAACAACGTGACGCGCACGTGCGTCGAGGCGATGGCCGCCACCCAGGGCCACACCCAGTCGCTGCACACCAACGCCCTCGACGAGGCGCTCGCCCTGCCGACGGACTTCTCCGCCCGGATCGCCCGCAACACCCAGCTGCTGCTCCAGCAGGAGTCCGGCACCTGCCGGGTCATCGACCCGTGGGGCGGCTCCGCGTACGTCGAGAAGCTGACGCAGGACCTCGCCGCCCGGGCCTGGCAGCACATCCAGGAGGTCGAGGCGGCCGGCGGCATGGCCAAGGCCATCGACGCGGGCATCCCCAAGATGCGCGTCGAGGAGGCCGCCGCCCGCACCCAGGCCCGGATCGACTCCGGCCGCCAGCCCGTGATCGGCGTCAACAAGTACCGGGTCGAGAACGACGAGCAGATCGACGTCCTCAAGGTCGACAACTCGGCGGTGCGGGCCCGGCAGATCGAGAAGCTGCGCCGGCTGCGCGAGGAGCGCGACGAGGCGCAGTGCCAGGACGCCCTGCGCGCGCTGACGGCGGCCGCCGAGGCCGGCCCGCAGCGCGGCGGCTCGCTGGACGGCAACCTGCTGCACCTGGCCGTCAACGCGGCCCGGGCGAAGGCGACGGTCGGCGAGATCTCGGACGCCCTGGAGAAGGTGTACGGCCGCCACTCCGGCCAGATCCGTACCATTTCCGGTGTGTACCGAGACGAAGCGGGCCCGTCGGCGCCCCTCCAGCGCACCCGCGACCTGGTCGAGCGGTTCGAGCAGGCCGAAGGCCGTCGCCCGCGCATCCTGGTCGCCAAGATGGGCCAGGACGGCCACGACCGCGGCCAGAAGGTGATCGCCACCGCCTTCGCCGACCTCGGCTTCACCGTCGACGTCGGCCCGCTGTTCCAGACCCCGGCCGAGGTCGCCCGCCAGGCCGTCGAGGCGGACGTCCACATCGTCGGCGTCTCCTCGCTGGCCGCCGGGCACCTCACCCTGGTCCCCGCGCTGCGCGCCGAACTGGCCGCGGCCGGGCGGGAGGACATCACCATCGTGGTCGGCGGCGTCATCCCGCCGCAGGACTTCCAGGCCCTGTACGAGGCGGGCGCGGCGGCGGTCTTCGGCCCGGGCACGGTGATCCCGGACGCGGCCTTCGACCTGCTGACCGCCCTGGCCGTCGAACTCGGCCACGAGCTGTGAGCCGCTGAGTCCGATGCCACCGAGGACGATCGACCTCGACGCCTACGTGACGGGCGTCCTGGACGGCTCGCGCGCCTGGATCGCGCGCGCCGTCACCCTCGTCGAATCCACCCGCCCCGACCACCGCGCGCTCGCGCAGCAGCTGCTCCAGCGGCTGCTGCCGCACGCGGGCGGGGCGGTGCGGGTCGGCATCACCGGGGTGCCCGGTGTCGGCAAATCGACCTTCATCGACTCCTTCGGGACGATGCTCACCAGACTCGGCCACCGGGTCGCCGTACTCGCCGTCGACCCGACGTCGAGCCGCACCGGCGGGTCCATCCTGGGCGACAAGACCCGGATGGAGCGGCTCGCGGTGGACCCGGCCGCCTTCGTGCGGCCGTCGCCGACCTCGGGGACGCTGGGCGGCGTCGCCAAGGCCACCCGCGAGTCGATGGTCGTGATGGAGGCGGCGGGCTACGACGTCGTCCTCATCGAGACGGTGGGGGTCGGGCAGTCGGAGACGACGGTGGCCGGGATGGTGGACACCTTCCTGCTGCTGTCACTGGCCCGGACCGGCGACCAGCTGCAGGGCATCAAGAAGGGCGTGCTGGAGCTCGCGGACGTCATCGCCGTCAACAAGGCGGACGGCCCGCACGAGCGCGACGCCCGCGCCGCTGCGCGCGAACTCGCGGGCGCACTACGGCTGTTGCAGGCACCGGACGCGGCGTGGACGCCGCCGGTGCTGACCTGCAGCGGGCTCGACGGGGCGGGCCTGGACGTCCTGTGGGAGCGGTTGCAGCAGCACCGTAAGATCCTGGACGCGACGGGCGGGCTGGCGGCGAAGCGGCGGGAACAGCAGGTCGAGTGGACGTGGTCGATGGTCCACGACCAGCTGTACGCGCGGCTGCACGAACACCCGGAGGTACGGCGGCTCACCCCGGACCTGGAGGCCCAGGTCCGGGCCGGTACGCTGCCGGCGGGGCTGGCCGCGCAACGGATCCTGGACAGCTTCTTCGGTACTGCTTGAGGGAGTTGAGAGGCATCGCCACCATCGTCGAGGACGTCGTGATCGAGGCCGACGCCGAACACGTCTGGGACGCCGTACGGGACGTAGGCGCCGTGCACGAGCGCCTCATCCCGGGCTACGTCCTCGACACCCGGATGGACGGTGACGTCCGGTACCTGACCATGCCCGGCGGTGCGGTGATCCGGGAGCTGATCGTCAGCGTGGACGACGGCCTGCGGAGGCTGGCCTACTCCACCGTCGAGGGATTCAAGCTCCCGCTGACCCACCACCACGCCTCCTTCCAGGTACTCCCGGTGGCCGACGGCCGCTGCCGCCTGCTGTGGACGACGGACGTGCTCCCTCACGAGATGGCCGAACAAGTCCGTCTGCGGGTCAGCCGCGGCGCCCAGGTCATGAAGGCGACCTTGGAAGCCGGCTGACGGTCACACCTGGCTACGCAGCAGGAAGGAGCCAGCTCGGCCCGCCCGGGTCGCCGATCCAGACCCGCTGGCTGTCCGGCGTCACGGTGATGCCGTACCGGTCGCGACCCGGTCGGTCCTGCTCGACCCAGACCGCGTAGGCCTCTTCCACCGTGTCCCACAGCCGTCGCGGGCCGCACTGCCGGACCGTGCCCGCCTCGACACGGGCCCAGGAGCCGTCGTCGGCCCACAACTGGCATGCGGTGATGTGCTGTTGGCTGTCGCACTCGGTGGACTGCCCCGAGCCCGGGAGAACGATCGACAGCAGGTGCCGGAACGAGTCGTTCCCGATGGCACCCGGATCTACGTCGGCCGCCCGGCCGGTGGTGCCGGCCGGAGTTCCGGGGTAGGCGGGAGTGCCGCTGGCCCCCTCCTCGCGAACCGTCATGAAGTACGAGGCGAACGGCAGGAACCGACCCGAGGCGCCCCCTCCCTCGCCGACGACCAGGCGGACGGTTCCCCACCCGATCGGCGCGACGATGACCCCGCCGGGCCGGACCTGTCGCAGCCACGCCGCCGGGATGGACGCGAACCCACAGGTGGCGATCAACCGGTCACACATCTCCCCGCCGGGGTGCCCGGCCCTGCCGTCCCCCGCGTACACGGTGACGGGGTAGCCGCACTCCTCCAACCGCTCCCTGGCGAGTCCGGCCAGGGAGCGGTCCACCTCGATCCCCGAGACGTTTCGGGGGCCGAGGCGCTCGGCGAGCAGTGCGAGGTTGTAGCCCGTTCCTGCCGCGACCTCGAACACCCGGTTGCCGTCGTGCACATCCAGCGCGTGCAGCATGTCGAGCATCAGGGCGGGCGCGGTGGAGGAGGAGGTGGCTGCCCCGCCGGTGAGTTGAGTGACCAGGACGTCGTCGGCGTAGACGAGGTCGAGCCAGTCCCGGTCGGCGGGACTGACCCGACGATCGGGACCCTGCCAGAACTCGGGAACGAACGCATGGCGGGGCACACGTTCGAAGACCTCACGCCAGCGCGGATCCGGAAGGTGCCCCGCGGCGGCGAGTCGGCGAGCGAGCCGACGCCGCAGCTCGGCGGCCCGGTCGGTGTCCGTGACGGTCAAGGTGTTCCTCCCGCAAGAAGGTCGGCGGCCCACTCCCCCGGCAATCGAAGGAGCCCCGAGGGTTGTCGCCGCACGGCGCCCCGAATCGATGATCACCGCTTGCGGCGGCCCGCCACGAACCCTGCCACAACGACGGCGGAGAAGAGCGACCACCACACGAGACGCACCAGACAGAAGCGCCCGGGCATCACGCCACCTCGCGGAGCGAGCGGAGGTCGTTCGCCGTGCCCCACCCGTGCGTGGGACACGGCGCTTCGGCATCCTCCTGGTACTCGAACCACACCACCTTGCCCCGCTCCGCCGGGCGCCACCCCCACGCGTGGGCGAGAGCCTGGACGAGCAACAACCCACGCCCGGTGGTCGCTTCGGGATCCCGCTCCCGATACGGAAGCTCCGTACCCCGATCGGCAACCTCCACCCGCACCCGCCCACTACGCCGGTAGACGGACACGACACACCGCTCCCCCGTGTGCAGAAGCGCATTCGCGATGACCTCGCTCGCACACAACTCCACCTCCTGGAACCCGTCTTCGGTCAACAGCACCGCCCACTCACGCAGGATCGCCCCCACCAGCCGCCGAGCCGCCGGCACGGCCTCGGCCCCCGGCGGCACACCCCACTCCAGAGGCACCGGGAACCGGGCGGTGTTGAGTGGGCTGACGATCAGATCCGACGCCATTGCTCCTCCATCCCTGCGAGTGGACGAATGGCCGAAGTCGACACCCGGCTCAACCCGCAAGCAGTGACCGTCACAGTCAGACGGCAGCGAAAGGGGATCCATGCGTAGCTCTCCGCCACGCTGGCAACACTGAAAGTAGTCGCAGAGTTTCTGCGAGTCAAGAAGCTCTGCCACTCGCAGTTCTTCACCGAGTCATGCAAGACTCAACCAACCAGGAAGGGGAGAACCATGGGATTCGGTCTTGTCGTTCGCTTCGTCGCCCACGACGCAACTGCCGCTCAAGCCTTCGATGTTCTGGCAGAGGATGCGCTCAACGGCATCCGCGTGAAGGAACCCGGCACTCTCGTCTACGTCAACCACGCCGTGGCGGACGAACCGTGCGTCCGGGTCTTCTACGAGCTGTACGCGGACCGCGAAGCTTTCGAGGAGCACGAGCGCCAGCCTCATGTCCGCCGGTTCCTAGCCGAACGCGGCCAGTACCTCGACTCCTTCGAGGTCACGTTCCTGGATGAGATCTCCGGCAAGGGCGGCTCTGCCGCCCAGGCCCTCCAGTGAGCCCAGAGGAACGGCGGGCCTTCGGCGCTCGGGTCGCTCAGCTCCGAAAGAGCCGCGGTATGAGGCAGGATGAACTTGCCGCGGCCATCAACCGGACCGCCAGCTGGGTGTCACAGGTCGAACGGGGCGTCCAGCCGGTTGTCCGCCTAGATGTTCTCCAACTGCTGGCGAACGGCCTCGGCGTTTCCGTTCAAACCCTGCGACCTGATGCTCCGTCTCCCGCTGTCACGACACCCGCAACCTCGGATCAGCCCAACGACCTCGACCTGGCCCGGCTGTCGCTCTCGGGGCATCCAGCTCTCGATGGGTTGCTCGCCGATCAGGACCTAATGGTCACCGATGATCCTGCCGAACTGGCCAACGCCGTCGAACGGCTGTGGCAACTGACCCACAGCAATCAGTTCGCCGAACTGAGTACTGCCATCGCCGACGTTCTGCCAAGGTTGGAGCGAGCTGCACGGACCGCTGACACGGACGATCGCGGCAAGGTCCACCTGCTTCTCAGCCAGGCTTACCAGGCACTCGCAGCTGCCTTTGTTCGGCAGGATGAAGCCGATGCGGCCTGGGTTGCCGCCGATCGCTCCATTCGAGCCGCCGAGCAGTCCGGCCAGCCACTGCACGTGTTCGCTGGCATCTTCCGGATGGCTCATGCGTTCGTCCGGCTACAGCGGCTGGACCAGGCAGAACACGTGGCGCAGAGTGCAGTCTCCGCCCTGCGAGTGCACACCTCGACCAGCAACCGGTCGCCGGAAGCACTGTCAGTCCTCGGATCGCTCCACCTGGTTCTCGCGTTGACCGCCGCTCGCGCCGGTCAACGCGAGCAGGCCCGGAAAGAAATCGGCTGCGCCCGAGACATAGCCGCACAGCTCGGAGCGGACCGAAACGACTTCAATCTGGAGTTCGGCCCGACGAATGTCGAGATTCAAGCGGTCTCCACCGCCCTCGAACTCGGCGATGCGGGCGAGGCCCTGGAACTGGGCCAACGGATCGATGCCGCGCAGCTCTCGCCCGAGCGAAGGTCCCGGCTCCTCATCGACCTCGGACGAGCTCACGCTCAACGACGAAATCTCGGGGAAGCTCTCGATTGCCTCCTTCGCGCCGAGGAAGTGGCGCCGGAGAGCGTCCGAACCCACGTAGCGGCCCGGACGGCGATCCGTGAACTCATCCTCATCGCCGGCCGTGGCGCACCAGCGGAACTGGTGAAACTCGCCAAGCGCGCAAATGCCACAGGGTGACCTCGGTTACCGGGCTCGGGGATAGGGTCGCCGCCGCCCTCTCGTGGAGGGCGGCGGCGCACTGGCGTAACCAAACGGGCTCCGTCCCTCCTGCAGTTGGTCTCCCGCATGTCACCGATGAGGCAATGCCGGGCGGACTGCCGCAACCGCGTCGGTGTACAGCTCGGTGGTCAAGTCATCTTCCTCGATTCCGAGTTCAGCCAACACGGCACGAATCGCGGAAACAGAACTGCCGGGCCTGATGACCCCCGAACTGGTGAACCTCCTCGCGCCGGGATCGACCCCGCACGCCACCGCGTTCCAGGTCATCGGAGCGTGCCCGGCACTGGACGTCGTCCTCACCTCGACCAGCACCCGCCGGCACTGGGACGATGCGAGAGCGGCGCTCGCCGAACCGATCCCCGACAAGCGACTCAGGACGGTGCTCGATGTCCTTTCAGCCGGATGACGACACCCGGCGCAACCTGATGGCAGCGCACGAAAAGGCGGCGGCCTTCCTCGGCCTCGTGTGCACCGGACCGGCGGTCTTCGGCACCTCCGGAACCACCATCGGCCGGCGAGCCGAGAGTGTCTGGCTCCGGGTCTCCAGAAACAGCCGTCACCGGGCGCCCCGGCCGACCGGTCAGGGAGCCCTCGGCGCGAAACAGCTCATCCCCGCCTCCGTCCCGCGACCCCGGCTCCACAACACCGCGGACTGGACCGAGACCGGCTGGTTCTACCAGGCCGACGTCTTCGACCTGGTAGGTCCCGCGGTCTCCTCCACGCCGGATCTTCGCGACGATCCTGGCCTGGACGACGGCTGGTGGAGCGCACTGAAGGACGCGCTGGCCGGCATCGCGGAAGCACCCAGTGCGAAGATCACTCTGCGCCGGACGTGGGTCGAACAGGTCTTCCCGAAGTACCTCGGCATCCCGGCCCCGGCCGAAGTCGAGCGGACCACCGGGCACGGTGACCTCCAGTGGGCCAACCTGACCACCGGGCCGCTCAAGATCCTCGACTGGGAACGCTGGGGCCTGGTGCCGATCGGCTACGACCCCGCAGTCCTGTGGGTCAGCAGCCTCCTCGTGCCCGAGGTCGCGGACCGCGTCCGCACGGAGTTCGCCGACATCCTCGACACTCCTGCCGGACGTGTCGGTCAGCTGATCGCTCTCGCAGAGATGCTCCAGGCTGTTGATCGGGGGTACTACCCAGAACTTGCCCCTCTCCTCGCTGACCGGGCATGTGGGCTGACTGGGGTTACCCCGCCGCAGGTCACGGACCCCGACCTCGTCAGGTGGACCATGGACCAGCAACAGAGTTGACGAACAGGGAAGGAGCGCACATGGACTCCATCGCGCGCCCTCCGGGCGGTCACGACGCCGAGGACATCGCAAGCGCGAAGGAGCGAGGCTGGCGAGATCTGGCGCCGATCGACGATGCCTACCAGGCGGGCGAGATCACGGTCGCCGAGTGGCACGCGGCTACGGCGGCACGGCCGACGTCGTCGCCTACGCACGGCACCGGAGCGTGCCGGTCGTCGTGCTCTGGCCACAGGGAGCACGGCGATGAGCCAGCGGGCCCGCTGAACCGTCCGGATCACACCGGTCGCGCCGCCGCGACCGCATCGGTGTACAGGTCCGTGGTCAAGTCGCTCTCTCCGATCCCCAGTTCCGCAAGTACGGCGCGGACGAAAGCGAGTGCCGACCCTAGCTCGTGCTCCGTTGCCGCCATCGTCTCGACCTCGATGAACGTGGCGTCGTCCAGCTCGGGAACGCGCACGAGCGTGACCAGCACCCGCCGGCCATCGCGCTCGAACCCGTAGTTACGGCATCGCTTCTCGAACGCGATGCGCGGAACGAAACCCAAGCCCCGGACGATCTCGTGCGCGGCAGCGACATCCTCGACCCTGGTCTCGGCCTCCGGCTTCGAGCCGGAGGCCTCGTCCACCCGCGCGCCCTTGTAGGTCAGAACGCTCCGCGTGCCATCCGGGCCGTGCACGGTGCGGATCCGCAACTCCCGGTCGGCACCCATCAGGCTGCCGTCCGGCGCGTCGTAGTACGTGTCGCGGTAGACCTCGGCCCGGCCGGCGCCGCACCGCGCCTCCAGCTGCTTGAGCACGCCTTCCGGGTCGCGCACGACCGCCTTGAGCTCAGCCTCGATCGCCATCCTGTTCCCTCCGTCAGATCACGCGCTCAGCGTCTTCCACCATCACATCGAACTGTCGACGCCAGCCCCGGTACAGGGGACCGTGCGGGGTGGCCAGAACCTTATAGGTTGCCGACTCGTGTCCTTCCCAATCCACGTCGAAGGACCCGACAAAGACGGTCCGATCCAGCCTGATGATCCGCCACACCGGCACCGTGCTGTACCGGTAGACCTCCACCTGCCGGTGCTTGGCAAGTTCTCGCAACCGAGCCTCCGCAAGCCGAATGCCGCCCGCCAGCGACTCCGTCGACTCTCCGATCTCAGCAGCCCGCCACTCGGCAGCCGGCGAGTTCGGGTCGAGGAGCAACACGCGCAGACGCGGGGCGGTATCTCCGTCCCGGTCCATGTGCTGGCGCAGCAGCGAGTCACGCAGAGCCAGGAGCCCAAGCCCGCGTACGGCAAGGATGTCCAGCTCTGCGGCCGACCTCGCTGCCCGTTGGATCTCGGCAGCAGCCGATGCCTGGTCGCTGTATACGCGCACGATCTCGGGGAACGCCGCCAGGTCGAAGGCCGATCCAGACATGCGACAGTCCGACCTCGGGGCCAGCCCGAGAAGACGTCGGGCCCCATCGGGAAGGTTGAGCCCGTCCGCGATGCGTTCGAAGACGTCGATCTTCGTCACGAGCCGACGACCGTTGACGATCTCGTTGACGCGGCCTTGAGTCATTCCCACCTGCACAGCGATCCGAGCCTGGCTGGCCCCACTGTGGTGTTGCACGTACCGGAAGACAGCGGCGACATCACGCTCCCCCAACGCACGACGGACCTCCTCGTTCTGCCAGGCAAGGTCGGGCAGTTTGATCGGTTCGAGTGCAGTACCCATGCGGCGCGCCCCTTGTCGGTCGATCCCACAGTGAGATTACCGACTGGATATCGGCATTGACTGTCAGTCACCTCATTCTGGACACGTGGCCGTCGCCCGATTCCGCTCGATCGCCCGCTAACCGGCCAAGGAACCGCCGGGGACGGGCCGATGATCCCGGTGAGCGGCGCGCCCCCGACACCACGACGAGCATCACGATCAAGTGGGAGAACTCCATGGGATGGGGTACCGGCAAGGGCGGGAGCTCCGGCGGCAGCGGCGGATCCAACGACGGCGGACAGGGTAAGCACGCGGGGAAGAAGGACTTCGGCCAGTCCCCGCAGAACCAGGATCACCAGTCCGGAAAGTCCAGCGGCAAGCACGGCAAGGACGGCGACAAGAGCAAGTGACAACTCACCAGCCCGGCTTGGAGCAGAGCGCCGTGGACGGTCTGCTCCAAACCGTCTCCCAGTACCTCGGCCATGACGTGGCCCCCGAGTGGCGCGGGGCCGCCGAGGCGGCGCCGCGCCACCGGTTCCTTCCGGACCGGGTCTGGCTCTCCGGTGACGACGAGGTCCTGGCAGCCTGTGACCGCGAGTGTGAGCCCGAGCGGTGGTTCGCCGCGGCCTACAGCGACGTACCGGTCGTGACTCAGGTCAATGACGGGCAGGAGCCGGCGGACCTCTCCGAGGCCTTGCCGTCCTCCTCCGCCTCCGTGCCCTCCATCGTCTTCCGGATGCTCGAACTCCTGGACCTCGCACCGGGAATGCGTGTCCTGGAGATCGGTGCGGGCACCGGGTACAACGCCGCACTCCTCTCGCACCGGCTGGGCGACGTCAACGTGACCACGATCGAGATCGACCCCGCGGTGGCCGAGCTCGCCCGCGACGCCCTCAAGGCCACGGGCTACTCCCCCACTGTCGTCTGCGGCGACGGAGCCCTCGGCTGGGGCGCCCAGGCGCCGTACGACCGGGTGGTGGCCACCTGCGCGGTGAGGCGGGTGCCCTACGCCTGGGTCGAACAGTCGAGGCCCGGCGGCGTCATCCTCACTCCCTGGTGCGACGACTGGACCCACTGCGGGCTGCTTCGCCTCACGGTGAACGACGACGGAACCGCCACGGGCCGCTACTCGGCCGACAGTGCGTTCATGCTGATGCGAACCCAGCGCCTCGGTCTCCGGCTCTTCCGGGACGTGGTCATGGACGACCACGTCCCGGCCGAGTCCACCACCGCCCTCGACCCGTGGACCGTCGCCGACTCCCCGATCGAGACCCAGTTCGCCCTGGGCCACCGCCTCGGCGACCTCTGGTACGCGTGGGACCACGACCCCGGCGTCGAGGGTGTGGACACGCGCCTCTGGGTGGCCACGGCCGATGGCGGCTCCTGGGCCGCCGTCGACTGGGACGGCAATGACAGCGCCGACCACTACACCGTGTGGCAGCACGGCCCCCGCCGGCTCTGGGCCGAGGTCGAGGCCGCGCACCGGTGGTGGCTGGACAACGGCCGGCCCGGGCCGGACCGCCTCGGCCTCACCGTGACGCCCGAGGGCCAGTGGGCCTGGCTCGACGATCCCTCGAACTCGTGGTCCTCGGGATGAGCCGGAGGGCGCGGCGTTAGGGTGAGCCGGTGGCAGATGAGCAGTGGCGGCGGGTCCGGACGTTCCTGAATGACCATCGCTTCGCGTTGACCGGGCAGCTGCTGGCCGAAGGCGCATCCGGGCGGCTGGTCCCGGGGTTGCCCCTGTTGGCCCGTCCGCACTGGATTCCGGGGCAGCCGGTGCCGCTGGAGCGGGTCCGGTTGCGGTGGCAGGCGGACACGCCCCCGGCCGCGCTGGACGGCGGGGAGCCCGAGCTCGATCACGTCCGGGCGCGGCGGGAGGACGGCACCGCGTTCCGGTACTACTCCGATGCGGTCGGCGAGCTCGCCAGGCCCCGGTTGTTCGAGGACCGGAGCTGCTACCGGCTGTTGGAGGTGGCGGCGGACGGCCCGACGTTGACCTTCGGGCGCGGGCGGTACTTCGACGTGATCAACATCTGCGAGGCGGCGGCCCACGAGTACGCCGCCTCCGTCCTGGCGGGCCCGGACGGGCGCACGCCGTTCCGGGACGCCGTCGGCGATCCGACCGACCTCGCCCGCCGCCCGGTCATGGCGGCCGTCACCACGCTGACCGTCCGGCACGATCGCCGCACCGGCGACGCCGAGTTCCTGCTGCACTGGCGCGACCCCGCGAAGGTGGCCAGCGGCGGCGGGCTCTTCCAGGTGATGCCGGTGGGGATGTTCCAGGCCTCCCACGACGCGCCCTGGAACGAGGCCAACGACTTCGACCTCTGGCGGGCTGTCCTGCGGGAGCTGAGCGAGGAGCTCCTCGGCGGCAGTGAGGAGTACGGGAGCAGCAAGGCACCCATCGACTACGAGGCCTGGCCGCTGCACCGGACGCTCGGAGCAGCGCGGCAGGACGGCAGTCTGCGGATGTTCTGGCTGGGCCTCGGGATGGACCCGCTGACCTTCGTCACCGACCTGCTCACGGTGGCCGTCTTCGACGCCGAGCTGTTCGACGAGGTCTTCCGGCGGATCGTCTCCACCAACGACGAGGGCCGCCGCGTCGGCCTGGACGACGCGACCGGCCGCTCGGTCGGCATCCCGTTCACCGCCGAGCAGGTGGACCGCCTCACCACCACCGAGCCGATGCAACCCGCCGGTGCGGCGCTGCTCCGGCTTGCCTGGGGGCACCGGGAGGCGCTGCTGCGCCGCTGAGCGGGCGTGACGGGCCGGCCGTGGGCGCCGTGCGCGCGGCGGGCTGCCCAGGGGGCCGGATTCGCCGCCCGACCGAGTGTCGAGGAAACTGAACAGCGTGACTGATGTGCGAGAGATCCTGGACTACCAGACCTTCGGCCGGGCGGTGCGCGAGCTGGCGCAGACGATCGCCGACGACGGGTTCGAGCCCGACCTCGTCCTGAGCATCGCCCGGGGTGGCGTGTTCGTGGCGGGTGGGCTGGCGTATGCGCTGGACTGCAAGAACATCCACCTGGTGAACGTCGAGTTCTACACGGGCGTGGGCACCACCCTCGACATGCCCGTGATGCTCGCGCCCGTCCCCGCCGCGATCGACTTCACCGACAAGAAGGTGCTGATCGCCGACGACGTCGCCGACACCGGCAAGACCTTGAAGCTGGTGCACGACTTCTGCCTCGACCACGTCGCCGAGGTCCGGTCCGCGGTGATCTACGAGAAGTCGCACTCCCTGGTGAAGTGCGAGTACGTGTGGAAGCGGACCGACGACTGGATCGAGTTCCCGTGGTCGGCGCAGGACCCGGTGGTCAAGCGCCCCGGTCAGGTGCTCGACGCCTGAGTCGCCGGCCCGCCGTCACCGCCGGTCCGCCGGGGCGGGGCAGTGCGGGGCGCAGCGGGTCCGGGCGGCCTCAGTGGGTCGCCCCCTCCGGGACGCGGAGGTCCACCGTACGGGTGGCGGCCGTGGTGAGCAGGGCGCGCAGGGCGTGGGCGACGAGGTCGGCCGGCAGGGCGGGGGCCGAGCCGTCGAGGACCTGCTCGGGCAGGGCGGGGATGTGCACGAACCCGCCGCTGGCGGTGGGGTGTTCGGTGGCGAGCGTGTGCATCAGGGCGTAGAAGACGTGGTTGCAGACGAAGGTCCCCGCGGTGTGGGAGAGGGAGGCCGGCGCGCCCGCCTCCCGGACGGCGGCCACGCAGGCCTTGACGGGCAGGGTGGCGAAGTAGGCCGCGGGGCCGCCGGGGACGACGGGCCGGTCGACCGGCTGTCGGCCGGCGTTGTCGGGGATGCGGGCGTCGTCCACGTTGACGGCGACGCGCTCGACGGTGACGTCCGGTCGGCCGATCGCCTGGCCGAGGCAGACGACCAGGTCGGGGGCGCAGTCCGCGATCGCTGTGCGCAGTTCCTCGGCCGCCCGCCCGAAGACGCAGCTCAGCCGGGTGGCGGTGACCAGGAGCCCGTCGGGCGGGTTGTCGGCGACGAGGCGGGCGACCTCCCAGGAGGGGTTGACGTCGGCGCCGTCGAACGGTTCGAAGCCGGTGAGCAGGACTCTGGTCATCGGGGCTGCCTTTCCGGGAGGGGTCAGAACGCGAAGAGCGACATGATGGCGATGTTGCAGACCAACAGCGCTCCTGCGGTGGGGAGTTGGGCCTTGATCGGCCCGTACTGGTCCTTGAGTTCGAGCAGGGCCGCCGGGACGAGGTTGAAGTTGGCCGCCATCGGGGTGACCAGGGTGCCGCAGAAGCCGGCCAGCATGCCGACGGCCAGGACGACGCCCGGGCTGCCGTGCAGTTGGGTGATCAGGACCGGCCAGCCGATCGCCGCGGTCATCACCGGGAAGGCGGCGAAGGCGTTGCCCATGATGATCGTGAACAGCGCCATGCCCAGGCAGTAGACCGCCACCGCCGCGTACTTGCTGCCGTCCGGGAGGAAGTGGGTGGTGATCCTGCCCACCTGGGTGCCGACGCCGGCGCTCTGGAAGATCGAGCCCAGGACGGCGAGGAGTTGGGGCAGCAGCAGGGCCCAGCCCATGGCCTCCAGCAGACCGCGGCCCGAGCGCAGGGCGACGGCGGGGTTGCGTTCGCGGGTGAGCAGCAGGGCGAGTCCCAGGGCGACGAGCGAGGCGATGCCGAGCCCGAGGAGCGTCTCGCTGCCGGTCTGCAGCAGCACCCCGCCGCCCAGGTACACGCCCTTGAGGAGCGTGCCGCAGGCCAGCGCGACCAGCGGGAGCGCCAGCGCCGGGATGAACAGCCGGTTGCCCAGGCGTGCGGCGGAGGCGGCCCGCTGCTCGGGGGCGGCGGCCGTGGGGGTGCCGCGGCCGGTGAAGCCGAAGCCGGCCAGGCAGATCATCGCCAGGACGGCGACGCCCAGCGGCGCGGCGGGGGCGGACTTGTCGGCGACCCAGGAGCCGTAGACGAAGCTCGCGCCGAGCAGGCCCCAGAAGGCGGCGCTGCCGTAGCGCTTGGGGTTGCCGCGGTCCGCGGCCATCTGCGCGGCCATCGCGAGGAAGACGGCTCCGACCAGCCAGTACAGCCACTCGACCTTGATCACTTGGTCGTCTCCTCGGTGCGGTCGGCGGTGGTGGCGGGCGCGGTGGTAGCGGCGGGCGCCGTGGTGGCGGTGGTGGCGGCGGGCGCAGTGGCGGTGGTGGCGGAGGGCCCGGCGGGCAGGTCCCGGGCGAGGGTGCGGTCCAGGCGCAGCAGGCGCGCGCCGTGGATGAGGGTGGCGCAGACCGCGGTGGGGATGGCCCAGAGCGCGAGCTGCACCGGCTCCAGGTCGGTGTGGTACGTCGCGTCGACGAAGCCGGTGATCAGGAGGATCGAGCCGACGGCGAGGAAGCAGTCCTCGCCGAAGAACAGGCCGACGTTGTCGGCGCTGGCGGCGAAGGAGCGCAGGCGTTCGCGGGCCTTGTCGGTCAGGGTGCCGTGGCGGCGTTCGGCGGCGGCCTCGGCCATCGGCGCGACCATCGGGCGCACCGCCTGGGCCGGTCCGCCGAGTCCGGTGAGGCCGAAGGCGGCGGTGAGCTGGCGTACCACCAGGTAGACGGCGAGGACGCGTCCGGCACTGGCCTTGGCGAGCTTGTTCATCAGGGTGCGCGCCTGCTCCTGGAGGCCGTGGCGCTCCAGCAGGCCGATCACCGGCAGGGTGATCGCGAAGAGGGTCACCGAGCGGCTGGAGGCGAAGCCGGTGCCGAAGGCCTCCAGGACCTTCAGCGGGCTCATCCCGCCCAGCAGTCCGGTGAGGATGCCGGCGGCGCCGACGACGAGGAGTGGATTGCGCCGGGTGGCGAACCCGGCCACCACGACGAGGATGCCGACAAGAACGATCATGTTCCTGACCGCCTTTCAGAGGACCTCCGCCCTATGGGTGGCCGCCTGGGCACCCCGGGGCCGAGGCGGTCGCGATTGGGTGGACCGCGACCGTTCGGGGGTTGCCGAGAGGCTAGGGGATTGTGGAACAATCCGACAAGAGTTCAGGAGGTGGAACGTGACCGGAGTTTTCGACGCGCTCGCGGCCGACCGGGGTCGCATCGAACGCGCCAGCGCCGCCCAACGCGTGGCCGAGGTGCTGCGCGAGCACATCACCGAGGGCCGGCTCGCCCCGGGCACCCGGCTCTCCGAGGAGGCGCTCGGCGAGGCGCTCACCATCTCGCGCAACACGCTCCGCGAGGCGTTCCGGCTGCTGGCCGACCAGCGGCTGGTCGTGCACGAGCTCAACCGCGGCGTGTTCGTCCGCATCCTCGAACCGGCCGACGTCGCCGACATCTACACCCTGCGCCTCGCGCTGGAGACGGCCGGGGTACGGGCCCTGCGCGCCGCGACGCCCGAGCGCCTGGCCGCGGTGCGGACCGCGCTGGCCCGCGCGGAGGACGCCGAGGCGTTCGGCGACTGGGTCACCGTCGGCACCGCCGACCTGCACTTCCACCAGGCCATCGCGGGGCTCGCCGGCAGCCGGCGGATCGACGAGTGCATGGCCCGGCTGATGGCCGAGCTGCGCCTGGCCTTCGCCGCCGTCCCCTCGGCCAGCGGGCTCCACGAGCCGTTCCTGCGCCGCAACCAGACGCTCGCCGGGCTGCTGGAGGCGGGCGAGATCGACGACGCCGAGGTGGAACTGACCAGGTACCTGAACGACGCGCGCGCGGTGATCGTCCGCGCGATGACGGACGGCGCGGCGTGACACCGCCCGGAAGCACCGAAGGCATCGAAGCCACCGCAGCCACCGAAGGCACCGCAGGCACCGCAGGCACCGCAGGCACCGAGGGCGCCCCCACGACGGTCGTCGACCTCAACGCCGACCTCGGCGAGGGCTTCGGCCGCTGGACGCTCACCGACGACGACGCCCTGCTGTCCGTGGTCACCAGCGCCAACGTCGCCTGCGGCTTCCACGCCGGGGACCCCAGCACCATGCAGCGGGTCTGCGAGCTGGCCGCGGCCCGGGGCGTACGGATCGGCGCCCAGGTCTCCTACCGGGACCTCGCCGGGTTCGGCCGCCGGGCGATGGACGTCCCGCCCGACGAGCTGGCCCACGAAGTCGCCTACCAGATCGGGGCGTTGCAGGTGTTCGCCCGGGCGGCCGGAGCGGACGTGGCGTACGTCAAACCGCACGGCGCGCTGTACAACCGGACGGTGCACGACGAGGAGCAGGCCGAGGCGGTGGTCCGGGGCGTCCACCTCGCCACCCGGGAGCAGGACCTGCCCGTGCTCGGGCTGCCCGGTTCACGGCTGCACGAGGCGGCCCGGCGGGCCGGACTGCCCGCGGTCGCCGAGGCGTTCGCCGACCGCGCCTACACCGCGCACGGCACGCTCGTGCCGCGCCGCGAACCCGACGCCGTCGTCCACGATCCCGACGCGGTCGTCGACCGCTCGGTCGCCATCGCCCGGGACGGCGAGGTCACCGCCCGCACCGGCGAACGGATCCGGCTGCGGGCCCGCTCGCTGTGCGTGCACGGCGACACCCCGGGGGCCGCCGAGCTGGCCCAGCGGGTGCGGACCGCGCTGTGGCGGGCCGGGGTCCGGGTCGAGGCGTTCACGCCCGTACCGGAGCGGGCGGGCGGAGCTACGAGATGAACGGGATGAACCTGCGAGTCCTACGGGTCGGCCCGGACGCGCTGCTGGTCGAACTCGACGGCGCCGACGAGACGTTCGCCTTCCACGCCGAACTCCAGCGCCGCCGCGCGGCGTCCGGGTTCCCGTCCGTCGCGGAGGTCGTGCCGGCCGAACGCACCGTCCTGCTCGACGGCGTGGCCGATCCGGACGCCCTGGCCGCCGAACTGCCCGGCTGGCGCGTCCCGCCGCTGCGGACGAGCGCCGACGCGACCGTGACCGTCCCGGTGCGCTACGACGGCGCCGACGTGGCGGAGGTCGCCGCGCTGTGGGGCGTCGCCGAGCGGGAGGTCGCGCGGATCCACTCCGCGACCGAGTTCCGGGTCGCGTTCAGCGGCTTCTCCCCCGGCTTCGGCTACCTGACCGGCCTGCCCGAGCGGTACCGGGTGCCGCGGCGGGCCGCGCCGCGTCCCGCCGTCCCGCCCGGGGCGATCGCCCTCGCCGGCGGCTACACCGGCGCCTACCCGCGCTCCTCCCCCGGCGGCTGGCAGCTGATCGGGCACACCGACGCCGTGCTGTGGGACCCGTCCCGCGAACCGGCGGCCCTGCTCAGCCCGGGTGCCCGGGTCCGCTTCGTGATCGAGGAAGCATGAGCGGGAAGCATGAGCCGGGAAACCTCAGCGGGGACGTATCAGCGAGGGAACAGGAGGGAGGAAGCATGACCGTCACCATCACCCGCTCCGGCCTGCTGACGACCGTCCAGGACCTGGGCCGCCCCGGGCACGCGCACCTGGGCGTGCCGCGGTCCGGCGCGCTGGACCAGCCCGCCCACCGGCTGGCCAACCGGCTGGTCGGCAACCCCCCGACGGCGGCCACCCTGGAGACCACCGTGCTCGGCTGCGCGCTGCGCGTGGACCGCGCGGTGACGGTCGCCGTGACCGGAGCACCGTGCGCCGTACGGGTCGACGGGCGGCCCGCCGCCTGGGGCGCCCCGGTGCGGCTGCCCGCCGGGGCGCTGCTGGACGTGGGCCCCGCGACGCGGGGCGTGCGCAGCTACCTGGCCTTCGCGGGCGGGGTCGCCGCCGCCCCGGTCCTCGGCAGCCGCTCGACCGATCTGCTGTCGGGGCTGGGCCCCGCTCCGCTGGCACCGGGTGACGCCCTGCCACTCGGCGAACCGGTCGGCCCGTCCGCCCGGGCGGACGTGGTGCCGACGCCGGCGCCGCCCGATCCGCTGCTCCTGCCGGTGCTGTTCGGCCCGCGCGACGACTGGTTCACGGCCGGCTCGCTCGCCGTCCTGACCGCTTCCGGCTACCGCGTCTCCCCCACCAGCAACCGGATCGGCCTGCGCCTGGACGGCCCGCCCCTGGAGCGCGCCCGCGAGGGCGAACTCCCCAGCGAGGGCATGGTCCTGGGCTCCGTCCAGGTCCCGCCGGACGGACGCCCGGTGGTCTTCCTCGCGGACCACCCCACCACCGGCGGCTACCCTGTCATCGGCGTCGTCCCCGCCGCCGCGCTGGCCGCCGCCGCCCAGGCCGCCCCGGGCACCCCGGTCCGCTTCACCCCGATGCGGCGGCGGTGAGTCGGCGCCGGGGCCCGCACCGGCAGGACGCCGAACCCGTCGAGCCCCTGCGGCCCTTGGGGACGGCAGGGGCTCGACGGACCTGCTCCCCTACGCGGGCAACACGTCCCATTCCTGGAGCTTGTTGTGGTCGGAGAACGCGCTCAGCACGGTGGTGTAGTTCCCGTTGGACTGGATGGCGTAGTCCCCGTCGAGGTACTCGGTGATGACGACCTTGTTGTCGCTCTCGTCGAGGTCCCACCACTGGGCCGGGTTGCTGATGTTGCACCGGATCAGGGGGATCGGGTCCCCGGTGGTGGCAGGCGCCTGGAGGCAGAGGTTCTTGTAGACGTTCATGATCTGGAACGCCCCCTGGGCGGTCGGGGTCAGGGTCCAGGTCTGAACGGGGCTGCCGTTGGACGGGTAGGTGAGGGGATACGTCCCGTTGGCTTTGCCGTCCAGGTTCCCGTCCACCGCCGCGTTGTAGAACCGGACGTTCTGGGACAGCTGCCGGTGGCCACTGGCCGCCGCCTGCCCCGTGGAGGCCGTCGCGCCCACGAGGGCCAGCGCTACGGCAGCTGCGGCGACGGCGACTCTGGTTGAAGAGAATCATCCCAACCGCCCTATCCACGTTAAGAGTTCGATCCGACGGTAGGTTCCGCCCGGCCGACGGAGGGCCGGGGCCGGGTCGCCCGCTACTTCCGGCCGTCGGCCCGGCGGGCGAGCCTGGTCTCCGCCTTGAGGAGGAGCGGCATCAGGGCGTAGACGACGACGGGGACGACGAGGGCGGTCATCACCAGGGTGCGCAGCGGCACGGGCAGGTTGCCGAGGTGGGGGCCGAGGAGGAGGAAGGCGGTGGTGATGGTCGGGTAGACGGCGAGCCAGGTGAGCACGGCGCGGCGGTGGACCGACGGGACCGAGGGGGCCGCGGGGGTGGCCGGGGCGACGGTGGCCCGAACGGTGGCGGGGGCTGCTGGGGTGATGGTGTCGGTGGTCATGGCGCGGGTCCTCCCCTTGGTGATCGGGCGGAGACCTCATCTCCAACCCTTCGGTTGGAGTTTGGCACGCGCGGACGCGGAAGTCCAACCATTGGGTTGGAAATTTGGGATACCCTTGGGCCATGGCCTGGGACACCGCACGCACGCAGCAGCTCCTCCTCGACGCCGCGGTCGAGGAGTTCGCCGAGTTCGGCCCGGACGGGGCCCGGATCGCCCGGGTGGCGACCCGGGCCGGGGTGAACAAGGAGCGGATCTACCAGTACTTCGGCAACAAGGAGCAGCTCTTCTCCGCCGTGCTGACGTCCGAGCTCGGCAAGCTCGCCGAGGCGGTACCGCTCGCCCCGGAGGCGGAACTGGACCTCGGCGACTACGCCGGCCGGGTCTTCGACTACCACTCGGCCCACCCGCACCTCTCCCGGCTGCTGGCCTGGGAGGGACTGCAACGCGGCTCGGACGCCGAGGAGTTGGCGGCCGGGCCGGAGCGCACCGCGCACTACGCGGAGAAGGTCGCCGCCGTCGCCGCCGCGCAGCGCAGCGGCGGGGTGGCCGGGGAGGTGGATCCGGCACGGCTGATGTTCGCGGTGATCGGCCTGGTGAACGCGTGGTTCACGCTGCCGCAGATGGTCCGCCTGCTGCTCGCCGGTACGGCGGACCGGACGACGGACCGGGCGGCCCTGGTCACCCTGGTCCGCCGGCTGACGGCACCTGCGGTCGGCTGACGGCGCCCGCCGCCGCCGACCCCCGGTCAGCCCCGGCGCACGGCCTGGGCGGCCTGGCGGGCGCGCCGGACGGTGCGGTGGACGCGCTGGACGGCGATGAAGCGGTTCATCGCGTCGGCCTGGGTGAGGCGGTACTTGAGCCGCAACTGGCCGTTGAGGCCGGCGATCCGCTCGGGGCCGATGGCCTGCAGCAGGCGGCTGACGTGCCGCTGGTAGACCTCCCAGTAGTTGCGGTCGCCGTCCGGGATGGACCAGAAGAACATCGGGATCTCCTCGGCCAGGCAGTTCCGGTCGTAGGCGCGCAGGTACTGCTCGGCGAAGAGGGCTTCGGGGCGGGCGAGCAGCCATTCCCGGACGAGTTCCATCGAGCGGACCCGGTCGATCAGTCCGCGCGGGTCGGTCTTCTTCTGGGTGATGGAGAGGTTGCCGTCCTCGCGGACCCGCCAGTGGTAGATCGGCTCGGAGAGCACGTCGACCCGTTCGGCGAGGAAGTGGTGGGGGACGCTGACCGGGGCGTCCTCGTACAGGATGCCCTCGGGGTAGCGGATGCCCGCGGCGTCGAAGAAGGTGCGCCGGTAGACCTTGTTCCAGGCGGTGCGGTCGGTGACCAGGGCGGGCAGTTCGCTGACGTGGGTGCGCAGCCGGGTCTCGCGGAAGGGGCGGCGGTGGGCGTGCGAGGGGGTGAGGCCAGTGGTGCGCAGGCGCATCGCGTTGCCGGTGGCGAAGTCGGAACCGGTCTGGTCGAGCGTGCTGATCATCAACTGATAGGCGTGCGGCGGCAGGGTGTCGTCGCTGTCGACGAAGGTCAGGTACTGGGTGCCGGGGGCGAGGTGGCGCCAGCCGGTGTTGCGGGCGGCGCCGAGGCCCTTGTTCTCCTGCTGGACCAGCCGGAAGCGCCGGTCCCGGGCGGCGTACTCCTTGGCGATCACCGGGCCGTCGTCGGTCGAGCCGTCGTCGACCAGCACGCACTCGAAGTCCGTGAAGGTCTGGGCCGCGATCGAGTCCAGGCACTCCGCGAGGTAGCGCTCGACGTTGTAGATCGGGACGACGACGGACAGACGAGGGGCCATCGGACGGCCTTTCGCTCAGGAGCGGACGGGCCGGTCGGCCGGTCGGCCGCCGACCGCCGGTGACCGGCGGTGTCCCGAGCGTAGCGACCGCGCGCCGTTCACGGGCGAACAACGGGTGGCGGAGGGCGTTCGGTTCGGTGTGGCTGACGTGACGGGGGTCGACGGCCGTGGCGGGGAACCACGGCGGGAACAGGGGGAACACGGGGGGAGAACAGGGGGAGGGCCCCGGACCGCCCGACCGGTCCGGGGCCCTCCTGCTCGCTCGGTGCTCAGGCGCCCTTGACGGCGGCGAAGCGGGAGGAGACGTCCTGCCAGTTGACGACGTCCCACAGACGGGTGACGTAGTCGGGGCGGACGTTGCGGTACTGCAGGTAGTAGGCGTGCTCCCAGGCGTCGAAGGCCAGCAGCGGGGTGGTGTTCTGCCCGACGTTGCCGTGGTGGTCGTAGACCTGCTCGACGATCAGGCGCTGCCCGAGCGGCTCCCAGGACAGGATGCCCCAACCGGAGCCCTGGACGCCGGTGGTGGCGGTGGTGAGCTGCTTCTTGAAGGCCTCGAAGCTGCCGAAGTGCTCGGTGATGGCGTCGGCCAGCTCGCCCTCGGGGCGGTCGCCGCCCTCCGGGGACAGGTTCTGCCAGAACAGCGAGTGCAGCACGTGGCCGGAGAGGTGGAAGGCGAAGGTCTTCTGCAGGCCGACCAGGCCGCCGAACTGCTCCTTGTCGCGCGCCTCGGCGAGCTGCTCCAGGGTGTCGTTCGCCCCCTTCACGTAGGCGGCGTGGTGCTTGGAGTGGTGCAGCTCCAGGATCTCGGCGGACATGGCCCGCTCGAGCGCGGAGTAGTCGTACGGCAGGTCGGGAAGCGAGTAGGTGCCCATCAGGACACGGCCCCTTTCGGCGGGTTGAGCGATGACGATCGTGCCGGGACAACACTATTGCGTATGAGTTGCAGGAACGAAGCATGGGCTCCTGCTTATTCCACCGTTCACATCGGGCACAATGGTCACCCGCACGTGTAATGAGTGAAGAGGGTGAGTGACTGTGACAGGGTCGCCGGTGGTCGTGCTGGGCATCGAGTCCTCCTGCGACGAGACCGGTGCCGGTCTGGTCCGGGACGGCGTGCTGCTCGGGCAGGCGGTGGCCTCCTCGATGGACGAGCACGCCCGCTACGGCGGGGTGGTGCCGGAGATCGCCGCCCGGGCCCACGTCCACGCGATGGCCCCGGTGGTGCAGGAGGCCCTGGACCGCGCCGGGCTGACGCTGCGGGACGTGGGGGCCGTCGCCGTCACCACCGGCCCCGGCCTGTCCGGCGCCCTCCAGGTCGGGGTCGCCGCCGCCAAGGGGTACGCCTTCTCGCTCGGCGTCCCGCTGTACGGGGTGCACCACCTCGCCGGGCACGTCGCCGCCGCGACCCTGGACGGCGGGCCGCTGCCCGACCCGTGCGTCGTGCTGATCGTCTCCGGCGGGCACACCTCGCTGCTGCTGGTCCGCGACCTCGCCCGGGGCCGGATCGTCCACCTCGGCGACACCCTGGACGACGCGGCCGGCGAGTGCTTCGACAAGGTCGCCCGGATCCTGGGCCTGCCCTACCCCGGCGGGCCGGCCGTCGACCGCGCCGCGCGCGACGGGGACCCGGCGGCGGTACGGCTGCCGCGCCCGCTGACCGGGCCGCGGGACGACCCGTACGCCTTCTCCTTCTCCGGCCTCAAGACCGCCGCCGCCCGCTGGGTCGAGGCACGGCGCACGGCCGGCGGCAAGCCGCACGTCCCGGACGCGGCGGCCGCCCTCCAGGAGGCGATCGCGGACGTGCTCACCCGCAAGGCGGTGCGGGCCTGCACCGACCACGGGATCGACACCCTGGTGGTGGTCGGCGGGGTCGCCGCCAACTCGCGGGTGCGGGCGCTCGCCGAGCAGCGGTGCACCGAGGCCGGGATCGCCCTGCGGGTGCCGCCGCTGCGGCTGTGCACGGACAACGGCGCGATGGTCGCGGCCGTCGGCGACCTCCTCGTCCGGGCCGGGGCCGAGCCGGCCCCGGCGGACGTGTCGGTGGACCCGTCGGCGCCGCTGGAGTTCGCGGCGCTCACCCCCCGGGCACGGTCGCTGGTCTGACGGACCGTCAGGCGAGGCGCGGCGCACGGAAGGGCACGGTTCGGTCTCGTCGACCGGAACCCCGGCTCCCGGGTCTTCCCTTTACCTGAATGAGTGTGCCATTTTACATGTCACACATCAGACCCCGTCCGTGCGCCCCCACCGCACGGCCCCCTCACGGTCCCGGAGGCCCCCACCCCATGCGTCCCTTCCGGATATCGAAGGCGAACGCGCGCAGACTGCCCGCGCTCGGCGTCGCCTTCCTCCTCGCAGCCGGCCTGTTCACCCCGCAGGCGCACGCGGCCGACCGCACCCCGACGCCGACCGCACCGGCGGCCGCACCGGCCGCCCACCCGGCCGCCCCACGCGTCGCCGCACCCGTCGCCCCGCGCGCGATCCCGGTGCCGAAGTCGCCCGACACGCCCCAGGACCCCCGCCCGCTCGCCGCCGAGAGCCACGGCAGGCCCACCGCCCCGACCGCGGCCGGTGCCGTCGGCACCGGCCGGACGGCTCGGCAGCTGACCGCCTGCGACACCGCGGCGTTCACCGGCACGTCCGGCGCCCCGCTGGTCCAGCGGGTCAAGGCGGCCGGCCTCGACTGCGTCAACACACTGTTCACTCTCACCGGCGACGACGCCAAGGGCGCCTTCGCCGAGGCCAAGATGGTGACCGTCGCCGACGCCCTGCGCGACACCGCCGCCGCCGGCTACCCGGGCGACAACTCCACCTCCGCCGGGCAGTTGGTGCTGTTCCTGCGCGCCGGCTACTACGTGCAGTGGTACCACCCCGACGCCGTCGGCCCGTACGGCGACGGCCTGCGGACCGCGATCCGCGGCGCGCTGGACGCCTTCTTCGCCGCCCCGCACAGCAAGGACGTCACCGAGGCCAACGGCGCCACCCTGGCCGAGGCCGTCACGCTGATCGACAGCGCCCGGGAGAACGCCCGCTACACCGGCGTGGTCAAGCGCCTGCTCGACGGTTACACCGGCGGGTGGACCGGCTCGATGGCCGCCGCCGTCGGCAACACCGGGACCGTCGTCGAACGCGGCTTCGAACTCCCCGAGTTCACCGCCGCCCTCCAGGCCGACCCGTCCTTCGCCACCACCATGGCCTCCTTCGTCACCCGCAACAGCGCCCAGCTCACCGGCTCCGACCCGGTGACCCGGATCGGCATCCAGATCGGCAACCTGGTCGCCGTCGACGGCCTCCGGGCGCAGGGCCGGCCGATCGTCAAGGACCTGGTCAACCGCTACCCGCTGGTCGGCGCCACCGCCCCGCTCACCATGAACCTGCTCTGGTTCGCGGAGCAGAAGGACGCCGGCAACTGCTCCTACTACGGCACCTGCGACGTGCCCGCCAAGCTCGTCCCGCTGGTGCTCAGGAGCGACCACACCTGCAACCCGAACCTGCGGATCCGCTCCCAGAGCATGACCGACCGGCAGAACGCCGACACCTGCACCAGCCTGGTCGGCCAGGACGCGTACTTCCACCGGGTGGCCAAGGACAACGGCCCGGTCGCCGACGACCACAACACCGGCCTGGAGGTCGTCGTCTTCGACGACTACTACAACTACAGCCTCTACGCCTGGGAGATGTACCACATCGCCGTCGACAACGGCGGCATGTACGAGGAGGGCAACCCGGCCACCCCCGGCAACCAGGCCCGCTTCATCGCCCACCAGGCCGACTGGCTGCGCCCGAGCTTCCAGATCTGGAACCTCAACCACGAGTACACCCACTACCTCGACGGCCGCTACGACATGTACGGCGACTTCGAGGCGGGCATGACCACCCCGACCGTCTGGTGGGTCGAGGGCCTGGCCGAGTACGTCTCGTACGGCTACCGGGGCGTCCACTACGACGACGCCGTCACCCAGGCCGGCAAGGGCAGCTACCCGCTGAGCACGCTCTTCGACACCACCTACGACAACGCCGACTCCACCCGGGTCTACAACTGGGGCTACCTGGCGGTGCGTTACATGCTCCAGTCGCACCCCCAGGACGTCGACGCCCTGCTCGCCGCGTACCGCACCGGTGACTGGAACGGCGCCCGCACCCTGCTCAAGACCACCATCGGCACCCGCTACGACGCCGACTTCGCGACCTGGCTCAAGGCCTGCGCCGCCGACGACTGCGGCAGCCTGCCCGCCGACCGGGCCCCGCTGTGCGCGGCCGCCGACACCCGGCAGTACGACCGGAACTGCCGCCGCGACGGCGTGGCCGCCACCACCGGCAACTACGGCTACAGCTTCCTGTACCTGCCGGCCGGGGTGAAGCAGCTGACCATCACCACCGCCGGCGGCACCGGCAACGCCGACCTGTACTACAACGGCCCTTCCTGGGCGACCACTTCGTCGTACCGGGCGAAGTCCACCGCCGCCGGGAACGGCGAGACCCTGACCGTCGCCGACCCGCCGTCCGGCTGGGTGTACTTCAGCCTGTACGCCCAGCAGGGCTTCGACGGCGTGACCGTCACCACCACGTACAACTGACCGGCCTAATGCGGGAGCGAATGCCCCCACCGGAAAAGGTTATAACGATTCGGCATTCGAATGGGCTGTCAATACCCCGTAGAAATCGAACTCCGGTTGTCGAAGGGGTGTCATGATCGCCGCCGTTCGGTTAAGGTCCTGAGTCAGTTGAGCAGTTCGGCCTTCCGGACCGGAATGCCGGACCTCATCACCGGTGCGGCCACACCTATTCGTCGCACCCGTATTCCCGGAAAGGGGAAAACCATGAAGATGATCAAGGCGATCGTGAAGAAGTTCAAGCGTGACGAGGACCTCGCCAACCACGCGTGGGTGCTGCACGTCATCTGACGCACCACGGCCGGTGGGGCGGCGGCGGTACCGCCGCCCCACCGGCGCCGTATTTCATCGGTATTCCCACGGAGGCGGGATCCTCGTGCAAGAAATGGCGCCGGAAACGGTCCGCGAACATTCCGTCGTCTACGCCCCGCGAATTCAGGACCTATTGGCCCGGGACGCGAAGGTGTTCCGCGTCGACGCCCGCACCGTCGGCGTCTCCGACGCCCGCCTGATGGCCGAGATCGTGGCGGCCCGCCCGGTGCTCCAGACCGAGCGCTCCGTCTACAAGCCCGCCGCGGGCGCCGACATCCCCCACGACAGCGCGACCCGGACGATCCGCGCCCTGGGGCAGGACGTCATGGCGGGCATCCGCACGCCACCGCCCCCGGCCCGCGGGCTGAACGGCGCCTGGCCGTACGCGCCCACCTCCTACCTGCGCCGGTGGCTGTTCGGATCCGACCCGCTGCCGGTCTCCCTGCTGGCCAAGCGCGGCATCACCCGCTCCGACACCCTCTCCCGGCTCGTCGACCGGGCCGTCACCACCTGGCCGGGCGGCGCGGGCGGGAACGGGAACGGGGACCGGAACGGGAACAGTCCCGGAACGCCCACCGCCATGGCCGGACTGATCCGCGGCGCCGACGACCCACTGGAACGCAAGCAGGCCGTCGCCATGTACCGGCGCGCCTCCGCCACCCTCTGCGACGGCGTGGCCGCCCTGGCCGGCAACGCCCTGTGGCTGATGCGGACGGCACCCGAACCGCACCAGGACCTCACCACCGTCCTGTGGGAGACCCTGCGCCTGCTCCCGCCCGCGTGGATGCTCTACCGCAACGGCGGGGACGCCTACGCCGGACTGCACCCGGAGATCCGCCCCGAGGACAACGTCGCGCTGCTCCCCCTGCTGATGCACCGCCACCCGGACTACTGGGCCGACCCGCTGGAGTTCCGGCCGCAGCGGTGGGAGGCGGTCGCCGACCCGGAGAAGACCCCCGGGTTCATGCCGTTCGGCTTCGACGGCGCCCGCTGCTGGGCCAAGCACCTGGTCGTCCCGCTGGCCGAACGCCTGCTCACCGTCGCCCTCGACCACGGCCTCACCATCCGCGGCCCCCGGCAGGACGCGCCCGTCCCGCTGCGCTCCCTGCTCTCCGTACGGTTCGAGGCCTCCGTCGGCAGCTGAACCGGCCGGCCCTCCCGACAGCACTGGACACACCATGGAATCGCCCACGCTCGCCGACTGGGTCGGCGACCTCGCAGGCTTCGCCGACCACCGGTGGCAGCGCGAACCCGCCGTCTTCACCCCCGCCCGGCCCGCCTCGCCGTTCGACCTCGACGCGCTGGACGCCGCCTTCGACAGCGGGCTGCTGCGCACCCCGTACCTGGAGATGGTCCGCTCCGACAAGGTGGTCCTCCCGGCCGAGGCCTTCACCACCTCCCGCACCGTCAACGGCACCACCCACCACGGCTTCGCCGACCGCGCCAAGGTGCTCGCCCTGCTGCGCACCGGGGCGACGCTGCTGCTTCGCTGCGTCGACCAGTGGCACGGCCCGACCGGGGACCTGGTGGCCCGGCTCTCCGAGGAACTGGACCGGCGGGTGGAAGCGTTCTTCTTCCTCACCCCGGTCGGCGGCCAGGGCCTCGCGGTGCACCGCGACGACGCCGACGTGTTCGTCCTCCAGGTCGCCGGACGCAAGACCTGGTACGTCCACGACGCGCCGGCCGCCGCCGAGTGGTCGCTGGGCGAACTCCCCGACGACGAACGCTCGGCGCAGCGCCTGCACACCGTCCTCGGGCCCGGCGACGTGCTCTACGTCCCGCGCGCCTTCGCCCACCGCGCGGTGGGCGCCGAGGGACTGTCCGGCCACCTGTCGCTGACCGTTCGCGACCTCTCCGTCCCGGACCTGCGCACGGCCCTGGACCAGCTGCTCGCCGAAGGGCTGGCGCTGCCGACCCGCCCGCTGGGCGAGCCCGCGATCGCCGCCGCCGGCGCCACCCTGCTGGACCACGCCCGGGCCCGGCTCGGCGGCATCACCTCGGAGCAGCTGCTGCGCGCCGCCCGGACGGGCCGGGCCCGGCCACCGGCCGCGACGGGCACCGACAGCTTCGCCGGGACGGCCCGGGACTGGGCGGACGAGGCCCCCGCGGGCGGGCCGGCCGGGCGCACCTGGCGGCGGCTGCGGGCCGTGGCCCGCAACGGGCGCTGAGCCGTCGGCCGACCTGCGGGGCCAGCCCCGCGGCCTGGGATCGGCGCCGACCTGCCGGGCCGTTTTGGTGGCCCGGCAGGTCAGTCGACGGGCGGGAAGACGAGGTGCTCCCCGTCCCGGACCAGGAACCGCCAGCACTCCTCGACCTTCGCACTCGTCGGCAGGACGTCGATCCTGAGCTCGTGCTCCAGGGTGATCCGCAGGTCGCCCTCCGGCGCCCGCTCCACCGCCAGCACCCGGGGCGCGCGCCGCTCCAGGAACTCCCGCAGCGCGTCGGCCCCGGCGTCGTAGGCGAGGCGGTCGCCGCCCCCGGCCGGCACCAGGTCGTCGGAGCCGAGGTACACCTCCCCGCACTGGACGATCCGGAACGGGCACTGGGCGTGCACGGCGTACCGGCTGCCCGTCGACACCTCCCCGCCGTCGCCCCGCGGCCAGGAGACCGTCCCGCCGAAGTCGACGACGCCCATGCCGCCGAACCGGTAGACGTTCACCCACACTTCGCCGACCAGGAGCTGCAGCAGCTCGTCCTCGTCCGTCGCGTCCGGTTCGGGTTCCCCGTTGTTCAGCATGCCGTCATCGTCGTGCATCCGGGCCCGTCCGTCGCCCGAATTCCGGCCCGCCGGGCGGGCGGTGGGCAGCCGCCCGCCCGACGGGGTCACCGGGCCGGGCCCCGGCCCGGTCCCGGGGTCACGCCCCGGCCCGGCCCCCGGCCGGCCGGGGCCGGTCCGCCGCCGACCGCTGGGCGGGGACGGCGCGGTCGCGCTGGAGGTCCAGCAGCTCGCGGAACAGGCCGTCCGGGCGGGCGGCGAGTTCGGCCCAGGTGCCGGTCTGGACGATGCTGCCCTGGTCCATCACGATCACCCGGTCGGCGACCGCCGCGTTGGCGATGTTGTGGGTCACCAGCAGGGTGATCCGGCCCTCGGCGAGGCCGCGCAGGGCGTGCAGGATGCGGTGCTCGGCGCGCGGGTCGAGGTCCGAGGTGGGCTCGTCCAGGATCAGCAGCCCGGGGCTGCGCACCGTGCGGTACAGGGCCCGGGCGACGGCCGCGCGCTGCCAACCGCCGCCGGACAGCTCGGCGCCGCCCCACCACCCCTGGGCGAGCAGGGTGCGCCAGCCCGAACGCAGCCGGCCGACCGTCTCGTCGAAGCCGGTCCGGGCCGCGGCCTCCACCACGTCCGCCATCCACCGCTCGGTGAGGTGGCCCAGGTGGACGTTCTCGGCGGCGCCGAGCGGCCAGCGGGCGAACTCCTGCGGCACCCGGGCGACCCGGGACCACATGCCGTCCGCGTCCAACTCCTCCACCGGCACGCCGTCCCAGGTGATCCGGCCGGACTGCGGCAGGTAGAGGCCGGAGAGCAGCTTGAGCAGGGTCGACTTGCCGCTGCCGTTCTGCCCGATCACGGCCACCACCTCGCCGGCCCGCAGGGTCAGGCTGACCCCGCGCAGGGCGGGCTCCTGCTGCTCGCCCGGGTAGGCGTGGCTCAGCCCGGTCACCTCGACCAACTGCGGTGCTCCCGGCACCAGTTCGCCGCGGTCGATGCGGTGGCCGCCGGCCTCGTCCAGGAAGGTGAAGTAGTCGTCCAGGTAGAGGCCCATCCGGTACAGCCGGGCGCCGTTGCCGACCAGGCCCTGCAGCCCGGAGGAGGCGGTGCGCAGCGCGAAGGTGGCGGTGCCGGCGGCGGCCAGGTCGATCCGGCCGGAGGCCACCAGGTAGAGCAGGGTGCCCCAGATCAGCGCGCTGCCGGCCCCGGTGCCGAGCGCGGCCAGCAGCGAGACCTTGGCCGCCTGCCGGGTGGCCCGGTCGGTGGCGGCGACGATCTTGGCCTCGGCGCGGCGGTACTTGGCCATCAGGAAGGGCGTGACCTGGTCCGAACGGACCTGGTCGGCGCGGGTCTTGTCGATCAGGAACCAGCGGTAGACGCGCAGCGCGCCGCGGTCCTCGTTGGTGACCACCGCGGCCAGGTAGTGGATCCGGGCGGTGCGCACGGCGGCGACGGCGGTCGGCACCGAACCGAGCAGCAGCAGCGGCACCAGCCAGGGGTGCAGCGTCGCCAGCACGCCCGCGGCGGCGGCCAGCGAGACGGTGGAGGCGATCACGTCCTGGGCGTTGGAGAGCAGGTCGGGCGTGGTCGAGGCGCCCCGGTCGGCGGCCTCCCACTGCTCGTTGTAGGCGGGTTCGTCGTACGCCTCCAGCTCGGCGGCGCACCCGGCGGCGATCAGCGCCAGCTCCGCCTCCCGGGTGATCCGGGGCGACACCCGGCCGGACAGGCCCACCACCGCGATGCCCAGGACGGCCCGCAGCCCGGCCGAGGCGGTCAGCAGGAGCAGGGAGGGCGTGGCGGTGCGCAGGTGCTCGGCCACCGGCCCGGGCACGAGCAGGGCGCCCAGGGTGCCGGTGGTGGCGTACAGCGCGAGCGCCCCCGCCACCCCGGCCAGCGCCTGGCAGACCAGCAGCAGCACGGTGGACGTGCGGTCCGCCGCCCAGGCCAGCGCCAGCGCCCGGCGGACCAGGTGGGGCAGGCGGCGCAGCATCGCGCCGGTGGACATCGACGCGCCCGCCTCGGCGCGGCGGTCGCCGGGGAAGCGCAGGTGCAGCTCCTCGTCGTGCTCGGCCCCGGCCGGGGACTTCTCGGCCAGGGGCTTCGTGGGCTTCACGACCTGTTTCGACACGGTGTTCCTCCCAGGTACGGCGGCCGACGGCCGCAGCGGTCCCGCACGCGGGCAGCCCTCACCGCGGGGTGGGCGCGGTGGGTCGGCAGCGGTGCCGGAGGGCACGCTGCGGAGGTCGG
This sequence comes from Kitasatospora sp. NPDC001309, assembly GCF_042896295.1. NCBI lineage: Bacteria > Bacillati > Actinomycetota > Actinomycetes > Kitasatosporales > Streptomycetaceae > Kitasatospora > Kitasatospora sp. NPDC001309. Next base: position 215,317 of record NZ_JBIAXC010000007.1, read on the forward strand.
GCTGCCGGTGCGGACCCCGATCCTGGCAGCGGCCGACGGGCCCGTCCGGCGTGTCCCGCCCGCTCTCACCCGATCCGGGCGATTCCGTGTCGGCGACGGCGAGTTGGTGGATGTCGATCACCGGGACGCTCCGCGATGTTCGATTCGCGGCGGGCCCGGGCGGACCGGCGGCGGCTCATCCGCTCATCGGACGGCCACCCCACCCGCTCCGGGTCGGCGGGACGCTTCCTGTGGCCGGGTGGCGCGCCGAAGGTCACGATGGAGGCCCGAGCCGCCCCCAGCCCGATCGGAGTGCGATGAGCGAGCAGCACAACGTCGTCCTGCTGACCTTTCCCGACGGCGACGCCTGGCGTCCCGCGTTCGACGAGGCGCAGCACCTGCCGGGGCTGCGGTACGCGGCGGCGATGGAGCGCAGTGCCGACGGCCTGCTGGAGATCAAGGACACCTTCACCCGGGGAGCCGGGGTGGCCACGGTCGGGTCGGGGGTGCTGGGCGGCCTGGTGGGGCTGCTCGGCGGGCCCGTGGGCGTGCTGCTCGGCTTCGCGGCGGGCGCGGCGCTCGGCAACGCGGCCGAGGAGCGCGCGGCCTCGGAGGGCGGCGCCGCGCTGATCGTGCTGTCGCCCCGGGTGCCGGACGGCGGGGCGCTGGTCGCCGTGGAGGTGCGGGAGGCCTCGCCCGGCCCGGCGGACGAGCTGGCCGCGAAGCACGGGGCGAGCGTCGAGCGGATCGACGAGCACGCCTTCACCGAGCAGGTCCGGGCTGCGGAGCGGAAGGCCGAGGAGAGCCGGAAGGCCGAGGAGGGCCGGGCGGACGAGGAGTCCTGAGCCCCCCGGCCCGCCCGGGGGCTCACTCCGCCCGCAGCGCGTCCGCCGCCCGCCGCAACTTCCGTACCGCGCCGGGCGTACGGGCTCCGGCGTCATCCTTGCGGGGTAGTCGTCAGGTGCAGCGGCTGCCGCCGCTCGCGGGGCTGTCCCCGACGGCGGCCGACCGCCACAATGACCCGGTGATCAACCACCCCACCGTGCGGCGGCTGCTGGACGGCGGCGCCGACGACGCGCCGCCCCCGCCCCGGCCCACCCGGCGCGGCCAGGCCTTCGACCTCGCCCTGGCCCTGTTCCTGGCCTCCGTCTGCGGCCGCTACGCCGTCGTCGCGGCCCACGCGCACGGCCAGTACGGTCCGGGCGGGCACGGATCGCCCTGGCACGGGATGCTGCTGCTGGTCCCCGTCGTCCCGCTGCCGCTGGTGCTGCGCCGGCGCCACCCGCTGGCGGTGCTGTGGACGGTGCTGGCGGCCGCCCTGCTGGTGCGGTCGCAGCACGAGGACATCGCGTTCTGGGCGGGCGTGGTGGTGATCGTCGCCGCTTACGGCGCGGCCGCCTACGGGCGCCGCCCGAAGGCCGTGCTGCTCGGCCTGGCGGCCGCCACCGCGGCCCTGGTGGTGCTCTTCGACCACGCCCTGCTGCCGCACTTCCAGAACTGGGTGATCGCCGTGCTGGTGCTGGTGCCGGTGCTGGCGGTCGCCTACGAACTGCGGATGTGGCGGCGCCGGGTAGAGGAGGGCCGGGAGCGGCTGACCGCCCTGGAGCGCGAGCAGCTGACCGCGCTGGACCGCGCGGTGGACCTGGAACGGGCCCGCATCGCCCGGGAGTTGCACGACGTGGTCACCCACAACGTGAGCATGATGACGATCCAGGCCGGGGCCGCCCGCAAGATCCTGGACACCGCTCCGGACAGGGCCCGCGAGGCGATGGCCGCGGTGGAGGCCGGCGGGCGCGCGGCGATGACCGAACTGCGCCAGGTGATGGGGCTGTTGACCATCGACTCGGAGACCGGCGGCGATCCCGCGACCACCGCCGACCTCAGCCCGCAGCCCGGCCTCGGCCGACTCGACTCCCTGGTGGAGGGCGTGCGCCGGGCCGGCCTGCCGGTGGAGCTGACGGTGCGCGGGGAGCGCCGGACCGTCCCGCCCGGGGTCGAACTGGCCGCCTACCGGGTCGTCCAGGAGGCGCTCACCAACACCGTCAAGCACGCGGGCGGCGCCGCCGCCGCGGTGACCGTCGACTACGCCGCCGACCACCTCACGGTGGAGGTCACCGACACCGGCGGCCGCCCCACCGGCGCCGCCGCCACCGGCAACGGGCGCGGCCTGCTCGGTCTGCGCGAACGCCTCGCCGTCTACGGCGGCACCCTGCACACCGGCCCCCGGCCGCGCGGTGGCTACCGCGTCAAGGCCTCTATACCGCTGGAGAGTTGAGAGTTGACTGACGCCGTGGAGCAGCACCCGATCCGCGTGGTGGTCGCCGACGACCAGGCCCTGGTCCGGATCGGCTTCCGGCTGATCCTGGAGTCCGAGGGGATCGAGGTGGCCGCCGAGGCCGAGGACGGCGAGCAGGCCGTCGCCGCCGTCCGCCGCACCCGGCCGGACGTGGTGCTGATGGACATCCGGATGCCCGGCCTGGACGGCCTGGAGGCCACCCGGCGGATCCTGGCCGGCCGGCCGGCGGACCGCGCCGCCGACGCGCCGCGGATCATCATGCTGACCACCTTCGACCTGGACCACTACGTCTACGCCGCGATGGCCGCCGGGGCCAGCGGCTTCCTGCTCAAGGACGTCACCCCGGAGCACCTGGCCGCCGCCGTGCGGCTGGTCCGCACCGGGGACGCCCTGCTCGCCCCGGCGATCACCCGCCGGCTGGTCGAGCGCTTCGCCCGCCCGGCCGCCCCCGAGGCGGCCGCCCCGCACCGTGAACTGGCCACCCTCACCCCGCGCGAGCTGGAGGTGATGGGGCTGCTGGCCCGCGGCCTCAGCAACGCCGAGCTGGCCGGCCGGCTCCAGCTCTCCGAGGCGACGGTGAAGACCCATGTGGCCCGGATCCTGGGCAAGTTGGGGCTGCGGGACCGGGCCCAGGTGGTGGTCGCGGCGTACGAGACCGGGCTGGTCAGCGCGGGCGCGCCGTAAGGGCGGAAGGGCGTAGGGGCGTAGGGGCGGAGGGGCGTAAGGGCGGAGGGGAACGCCGCAACGACGCACGGGAGCACGGGAGTTGGTCGACAACCCCCGGGCTCCCGCCGTCATCGGCTACCGCGTCACACCAGGTCGAAGCGGTCCGCGTTCATGACCTTGACCCAGGCCGCGACGAAGTCCTCCACGAACTTCTCCTTGGCGTCGTCGGCCGCGTACACCTCGGCGACGGCGCGCAGTTCGGAGTTCGAGCCGAACACCAGGTCGGCGCGGGTACCGGTCCACTTGACCGCACCGGAGGCGTCCCGGCCCTCGAAGGTGTGGGCGTCCCCCGAGGCGGAGGACCAACTGGTGCCCAGGTCCAGCAGGTTGACGAAGAAGTCGTTCGTCAGCACGCCCGGGGTCTCGGTCAGCACACCGTGCGCGGACTGCTGGTGGTTGGCGCCCAGCACGCGCAGACCGCCGACCAGCACGGTCAGTTCGGGCGCGCTCAGGCCCAGGAGGTTCGCCTTGTCCAGCAGCAGGAACTCGGCCGGCAGCCGGTTGCCCTTGCCGACCCAGTTGCGGAAGCCGTCCGCCTTGGGCTCCAGCGCGGCGAAGGACTCGATGTCGGTGAGCTCCTGCGGGGCGTCCACCCGGCCGGCCGCGAACGGCACCTCGACGGCCAGCCCGGCCGCCTTGGCCGCCTGCTCGACGCCGACGCCGCCGCCCAGCACCACCAGGTCGGCCAGCGAGACCTGCTTGTCGCCGGCCTGCGCGTTGAAGTCCCGCTGCACGCCCTCCAGCGCCCGCAGGACACCGGCCAGCCGGTCCGGCTCGTTGACCTCCCAGCCGGCCTGCGGCTGCAGCCGGATCCGGCCGCCGTTGGCACCGCCGCGCTTGTCGCTGCCGCGGAACGAGGAGGCCGCGGCCCAGGCCGCGGAGACCAGCTCGGAGACCGACAGGCCGGTCCCGGCGATCCGCCGCTTGAGGTCGGCGACGTCCGCGGCACCGACCTGCTGGTACGAGACGGCCGGCAGCGGGTCCTGCCAGAGCAGGTGCTCGGCCGGGACCTCCGGGCCGAGGTAGCGCACGACCGGGCCCATGTCGCGGTGGGTCAGCTTGTACCAGGCGCGGGCGAAGGCGTCGGCGAACTCCGCCGGGTTCTCCAGGAAGCGGCGCGAGATCGGCTCGTACACCGGGTCGAAGCGCAGCGACAGGTCGGTGGTGAGCATGATCGGGGTGTGCCGCTTGGCCGGGTCGTGGGCGTCCGGCACGGTGCCCTCGCCGGCGCCGTCCTTCGGCTTCCACTGGTGGGCGCCGGCCGGGCTCTCGGTGAGCTCCCACTCGTAGCCGAACAGGGTCTCGAAGAAGCTGTTGTCCCAGGTGATCGGGGTGGCCGTCCAGATGCCCTCGAGACCGCTGGTGATGGCGTCGGCGCCGACGCCGGTGCCGTAGCCGCTCTTCCAGCCGAGGCCCTGCTGCTCCATCGGCGCGGCCTCCGGGTCCGGGCCGACGTTGTCCGCCGGGCCGGCGCCGTGGGTCTTGCCGAAGGTGTGGCCGCCGGCGATCAGCGCGACGGTCTCCTCGTCGTTCATCGCCATCCGGTAGAAGGTCTCGCGGATGTCGCGGGCGGCGGCGATCGGGTCCGGGTTGCCGTTGGGGCCCTCGGGGTTGACGTAGATCAGGCCCATCTGGACGGCGGCCAGCGGGCTCTCCAGCTCGCGGTCGCCGGTGTAGCGCTCGTCGCCGAGCCAGGTGGTCTCGGGGCCCCAGTAGACGTCCTCGTCGGGCTCCCACTCGTCGACCCGGCCGCCGCCGAAGCCGAAGGTCTCGAAGCCCATGCCCTCCAGCGCGACGTTGCCGGTCAGGACGATCAGGTCGGCCCAGGACAGGCTGCGCCCGTACTTCTTCTTCACCGGCCACAGCAGTCGGCGGGCCTTGTCCAGGCTGGCGTTGTCCGGCCAGCTGTTCAGCGGGGCGAAGCGCTGCTGGCCGCCGCCGGCGCCGCCGCGGCCGTCGCTGATCCGGTAGGTGCCGGCGCTGTGCCAGGCCATCCGGATCATGAACGGACCGTAGTGGCCGAAGTCGGCCGGCCACCAGGGCTGCGAGGTGGTGAGCACCTCCTGGATGTCCCGCTTGACGGCGGCGAGGTCCAGGGCGCTGAACGCCGCGGCGTAGTCGAAGTCCGCGCCGAGCGGGTTGGCGACGGCGGGGTTCTTGGCGAGGATCTTGAGGTTCAGCCGCTCCGGCCACCACTGGCGGTTCCCGCCGCCCTGGGTGGGGTGGAGCGCGCGCCCGTGGTTGACCGGGCAGCCGCCCGCGCTCGCCTCTACACCGGTTGCATCGTGGTTCTCAGACATGGGAATCCTTCCGTACAAGGCGGATCACGGTGTCTATCTGCTACCTACGGCACCTACTGCTGCTATTCGGCACTGCCGTTACCCAGGCTAGCGCCGGAGCCGATCCTACGATGGACGTAGTCCAAGTCAAGAAAGACACCAAACCCCCGTCCGGCCGAGGTCGGAGGCCTCAGGACCGGCATTGGTAAACTCCGGTCTTCCCCCATGACCTGAATAGGTGAACCGTGATGAGTGACCTGCTGGAGCGGCTGCGCGAGCGCGGCTGGCGCCTCACCTCCCAGCGGCGTGTCGTGGCCGAGGTCCTGGACGGCGAGCACGTGCACCTGACCGCCGACGAGGTGCACGCCCGCGCGGCCGAGCGCCTCCCGGAGATCTCCCGCGCGACGGTGTACAACACCCTCGGCGAGCTGGTCACCCTCGGTGAGGTCATCGAGGTGTCCACGGACGGGCGCGCCAAGCGCTACGACCCCAACGCCCACCACCCGCACCAGCACCTGGTCTGCACCGGCTGCGGCGCCATCCGGGACGTCCACCCCCTGGGCGACCCGCTCGCCGACCTCCCGGCGGAGCAGCGGTTCGGCTTCGCCGTCTCGGGCGCCGAGGTCACCTACCGGGGCCTCTGCCCGGCCTGCGCGGGCTGAGCCGGCCCACCGGCGGAGCGCGCCGTCACCCCGGAACCGTCCAGCGCACCGGCAGGCTCTTGAGGCCGTTCTGGAAGTTGGACACCAGGCGCCGCGGCGGCCGGTCCGGGTCGAGCTCCAGCCCCGGGAGGCGGTCGAGCAGGTGGCGCAGCGCCGACCGCAGCTGCAGGCGGGCGAGCCGGGCGCCGACGCAGAAGTGCGGGCCGTACCCGAAGCTCACGTGGTCGTTCGGGGTGCGGGAGACGTCGAAGCGGTCCGGCTCCGGGAACACGGCCTCGTCCCGGTTCGCCGAGGCGTGGTGGACCACCACCTTGTCGCCCCGGCGGACCGGCTGCCCGGCGATCCGGGTGTCCCGGGTCGCGGTGCGGCGGAAGTGCACCACGGGCGGCCAGCAGCGCAGCATCTCCTCCACCGCCGACGGGACCAACTCCGGCCGCTCGCACAGGAGTCGGTACTGGTCCGGATGGCTGAGCAGGGTGTGCAGGCCGCCCGGCAGGCCGTTGCGCACGGTCTCGTTCCCGGCGACGGCGAAGAGGAAGAACATCGTCTCGAACTCGGCGGCACTCAGGCCGGCGTCCCGCATGCGGGCGACGATGCTGCCCGGCGGCGGCTGTCGGGCGAGCGCGTGGGCGTAGGCGAACATGTCGGCGAGGGCCGCGCGGGAGCGCGGGTTGAGCGGGCGGCCGTCAGGGGCGGTGGGAGTGGTCGGCCGGTGGTCGAGCGCGGCGCGTCCCACGGCGGTGAGCCGGGACGGGTCGGCGGTACTGGACCGGGCGTACTCCGGGTCCTGGTAGCCGATCACCCGGTTCGACCAGTCGACCAGCAGCTGCCGGTCCTGCTCGGGCACGCCCAGGACCAGGGCCAGCGTCCACACGGGCAGATCGGCGGCGAGCGGCACGAAGCCGGCTTCGCCCAGGGGGCGGATCGCGGCGACCAGTTCGGCCGCGCGCCCCTCGATGGCGGCGGTCAGCCGGTGCAGCGCCCGCGGGGTGAACGCGGCGGTGACGATCCGGCGCAGCCGGGCGTGGTCCGGCGGGTCCTGGTTGAGCATCATGGTGCGGACGAAGGCCAGGTCGGCGGGGGTGTCCGGGTCGCGGATCTGGGTCGCCCCGAGGTGTGAGGAGAACAGCTCCGGGCTGCGCAGCACGTGCTTCACGTCCGCGTGCCGCAGCACCGCCCAGTAGCCCGGCCCGGCCGGCCAGTCCCCCACCGCCGGCTCCTCCACCCAGCAGACCGGGGCCTCGGCCCGCAGCTCGCGGAACAGCCCGTACGGAACGCCCTCGGCGTACGTCCCGGGCAGGAAGATCCGGTTCACCCGCGCCTGGTCCAGTGCCACGGTGACCGACCGTACTGCGTCGCGGTTGCGGCGATCAACCGGTGGGATCCCGTAAGGTCGGCCAATGGCCAAGTACTTCGACGTGCACCCCGAATCCCCCCAGCCGCGCACCATCAGCACCGTGGCCGACAGCCTCCGCTCCGGAGCCCTCATCGCGTACCCGACCGACTCCTGCTTCGCGCTCGGCTGCCGCCTGGACAACCGCGACGGGCTGGAGCGGATCCGGTCCATCCGGCGCCTCGACGACCGCCACCACTTCACCCTGGTGTGCGAGGACTTCGCTCAGCTGGGGCAGTTCGTCCAGCTCGACAACAACGTCTTCCGGGCCGTCAAGGCCGCGACGCCGGGCAGCTACACCTTCATCCTCCCCGCCACCAAGGAGGTGCCGCGCCGGCTGATGCACCCCAAGAAGAAGACCGTGGGGGTGCGGATCCCCGACCACGCCGTCACCCGGGCGCTGCTCGCCGAACTGGGCGAGCCCCTCCTCTCCAGCACCCTGATCCTCCCCGGCGAGGACGAGCCGATGACCCAGGGCTGGGAGATCAAGGAACGCCTCGACCACGTGCTGGACGCCGTGGTGGACTCCGGCGACTGCGGCACCGAGCCGACCACGGTCATCGACTTCTCCAGCGGCGAGGCCGAGATCACCCGCCGGGGGGCCGGCGACACCGCGCGCTTCGAGTGAGGGCCCGGCGGCCGGGGCCGGGGGGCCCGGCCGCCCGGCTGCCCCCGGCTCAGCGGTGGCGGAGGTCCACGAACGAGCCCACCAGCCCACCGAGGGCGATCGCCGGGATCAGCGACGCGTCCCACGGCTGACCACCCGCCGGCCCGGAGGCCGCCACCAGGGCGGCGACCGCCAGCGCCGTCGCCCGCCCCGCAGTCGACTGCGGAATCAGCGGCGAGGGCTTGCCGTTTCGCCGCTCACGGGCCAGTTTGATGACGAGCAGGAGCAGTGCGACTGCGAGCAGTGGCGGCACCATGTCGTGGGTCATGCCGCCAGGATGTCATGGACGGTGATGAGTTGATCGAGTTGGGTGGGGTCATCGATCCGCAGGAAGGCCGCCTCGACGGCCAGTTGGAGCTCGGGCCCGCGCAGCCAGGCCGCGAAGGTCCGGTACGCGGCTCCCCGTTCGTCCCAAAGGGCGTCCCGCGGTTCGAGCTCACCGCCGAGGGCGAACTCGTACAGGCGCTCCACGGCCACGGGGCTCGCGAGCCGGGCCCATTCTGTTAGGCCCTCTCCGGCCGCCGGTCCCGTCCGGATCGGCGGCCCCCAGGCCACTGAGCACGGCCTCGGTGTCCCCGCACTGCCGGGCGTCGTGCAGGACGTCCGGCCACAGGGCGTCGAGGAGCCGGCGCAGGTACGGCGCCTCCGGCCAGTCCTGCCAGCCGGCCTGCGCCAGCTTGCGGCAGACCAACGGCACGTCGGGCCAGGCGAGTTCGCCGGTCAGGACGAGCTGGAGGATGCGCGGCGCGAAGTAGCGCAGGTCGGCGGGCGAGCCGACGGTGTTCAGCACGGAGGCGGCGTAGGGTCCCAGTTCCTCGGGCGTCAACTGCGCGCGGGGCGTGCGCAGGAGGCGGTCCAGCCCGGCCCGGGAGGCGCAGCAGGGGCAGGCGTCGATGCGGCTCGGCCGCGGGGCGGTCGAGAACGCCTCGGGGAGACCGGTGACCAGGTGCTGCAGTGCGGTGCCGTCCGTCATGGCCGCCATTCAACAGGTCCGCCGGGACGGGCGTGGGTGCGTTTCGGCCGGGCTGGACCAGGCACGCGTCGGCCCGGGGTTGCGCAGGGCCACCCCGGGTGTGGGGGAACAGATCCGATCGGCGTGTGGTTGGGGCAGGGCGACGGCCAAGGACGGCACTCGCGAAGGGGCTTACCCATGAAGATCGGCATCATCGGCGCGGGCAACATCGGCGGTAACCTCACGCGGCGGCTGACGGCTCTCGGGCACGAGGTCTCGGTGGCGAACTCGCGCGGGCCGGAGTCGTTGCGGGCGCTGGTCGAGGAGACGGGCGCGAAGGCGGTGACGGCCGCGGAGGCGGCGCACGGCGCCCAGGTCGTGGTGGTGACGGTGCCGTTGAAAAACGTACCGGGCCTGCCCGCGGGGCTGTTCGACGGCGCCGCCGAGGGGCTCGCGGTGATCGACACCGGCAACTACTACCCGAAGGAGCGCGACGGCCGGATCGACGCGATCGAGGACGGCGGGCTGACGGAGAGCCGCTGGACGGAGCAGCACCTGGGCCACCCGGTGGTGAAGGTGTTCAACGGCACCTACGCGCAGGACCTGCTGGACCGCCCGCGCCCGGCGGGCGACCCGGAGCGCCTCGCCGTGCCGGTCTCCTCGGACGACGAGGCGGCGAAGGCCGTGGTGCGGGCGCTGGTCGACGAGTTGGGCTTCGACACCGTGGACGCCGGCGGCATCGACGAGTCCTGGCGCCAGCAGCCGGCCACGCCGGTGTACGGGCTGCGCGCCGGGGTGGCGGCGGTCACCCGGGCGCTCGCGGAGGCGTCCCCGGAGCGCCCGGAGGCGCACCGGGCCTGAGGCACCGCAGCGGGGCCCGGCCGCTCAGGGCTCCGTCGGCAGGGCCCCGCCGGTCAGGGCTCCGCCGCTCAGGGCTCCGCCGGTCAGGCCGAACTCGCCCGCACCACCAGTTCGGTGGGCAGCTCCAGGCCGCCCGTCGGCGCGGCCCCGCCGTGCACCTGGTCCAGCAGCCGGGTGACCAGCCCGGCCGCCAGGGCCCGCAGCGGCAGCCGGACCGAGGTCAGCGGCGGGTGCAGGTGGCGGCAGAGCGGTGAGTCGTAGAACCCGGTGACCGCCACCCCGGCGGGCCCGACCGCCGACCCCTCGGCCCGGATCGCCTCGTACGCGTCCAGCGCCAGCAGGTCGCTGCCCGCGGCGACGGCCGTCGGCCGGTCGGGCCCGCGCAGCAGCTCCCGCACGGCCGCCACCGGCCCGGCCGTCGGCGCCGCCTCCGACGGGGCGACCGCCGTCAGGCCCAGTCGGCGCGTCTCGGCGAGGAAGCCCGCCCGCCGAGCCGCCATCCAGGGCAGGTCCTCGGCGGCGCCGAGGTAGCCGATCCGGCGGTGACCCCGCGCCGCGAGGTGCCGCACCACCGCGGCCATCGCCGCGTCGTTGGCGATGTCCGCCCAGTGCTGCGGCTCGCCCGGTCCGGTCCGGCCGAAGCTGACGAAGGGCACGCCCAGCCCGGCGACGTGGGCGATCCGCCGGTCCTCGGTCAGGACGTCCGCCAGCACCAGCCCGTCGACTTGCCGGGCCGCCACCAGTTCGTCGATGGCCGCCACCGGGTCCGCCGCGGGCGGGGCGGGCCGGAACAGCAGCACCCGCTGCCCGCGTTCCCCGGCCGCGTCGACCAGGGCCTCCAGGAAGCCGGCCATCAGCGGGTTGGGGTCGAGCGGGTCGTCCACCGGCGCGAGGTAGCCGATGGTGCGCCGGGCGCCGCTGCGCAGCGACCGGGCCGACTGGTCGGGCTGGTAGCCGAGTTCGCGGATCGCCGTGCTGACCCTGGTCAGCGTCTCGGCGCGGACCCGGTGCGGGGCGTTGAGCGCGTTGGAGACGGTCTGCCGGGAGACCCCGGCCGCGCGGGCGACCTCCTCGATGGTGGTGGCGCCACGGCGCGGTCGGTGCGCTCCCTCGGGCATGCGGGTCCTCCGGTGGTGGGTCAGGGGCGGCGCAGCGACAGCAGCCCGCCGCGCGGCACCGCGAGGGTGTCCGTCCAGTCGAGGTCGATCTCGTCCTGCCGGACGATACGCCCCCGGGCGTCCTGGACGGTGGCGGTGGCCCTGCCGCTGCCGCCCACCAGCCGGACGTCCGGGTCGGCGTCGGCGTTGGCCACCAGCAGGGTGTGCCAGTCGTCCGCCGAGACGTCCACCGGCAGGGCCGCGTACCGGGCGACCACGACCGTCCCCTCCCCGCGGGCGGTGACCAGCGGGTATCCGAGGTCGGGCCGGCTGGGGAGCAGTTCGCCGCGCTGCAGGGTGTCGAGGTGCTCGCGGAACACCCCCAGCCAGAAGGCGATCGCCTCGCGCTGCCCGGGGTCCTGCGCGGCGAGGTCGACGGAGATCTGGGGCACCGAGAAGAGCACGTTGACCAGGTGGCAGGCGATCTGCTCGGGCGGCTCGGCCGGGTGCCACATCAGCATGTCAGCGTGCACCGGCACCGGCCCGGCGGCCAGCCGCACGTCGACGGTGCGCTGCCGGTTCTCCTGCGGGCTGAGCGGGCAGTCGGTGGCCCGGATCATGGTGGCGTACGGCCACAGGGCGGGGCTGACGTACGGCTGCCGGTGCTCGATCATCGCGTCCGGGTGGGCGGCGGTGGTCCGGGCCCGGATCGCGGCGAGCAGTCGCTCCACGCCCTCGGCCACCTCGGCGCAGTCCGCCTCGGGGCCGGGCCCGGGGGCGTCGGGGCGCTCGGCGGCGCGGGCGAAGGAGTCGACGAAGTCGACCTTGAGCCCGTCCATGCCCCACTCCTCGACGGCCCGGGCCAGCCGGTCGGTGAGGAACTCGCGGACCTCGGGGTAGCGCGGGTCGGCGACCACCGCGCCCAGGTGGGGGACGTCGGCGAGGGCGTGCCGGCCGATCTTCCGGTAGGCGGCGCTGTCCTTGCCGATGAACGGCAGCGCGTACCAGAGCAGGTAGCGGACGCCGAGGTCGTGGACGCGCCGGACGTGCTCGGCGGTGTCGGGCAGCGAGACGGGCTCCCAGTCGCCGCAGTGGGCGTAGCCGCGGGTGCGGTCGGCGGTCATCCAGCCGTCGTCGACGATGATCACGTCCAGCCCGAGGGCCTTGCCGAGCGCGGCCTGGGCCTCGATCCGCTCGGGCGAGACGTCCTGGTGCATCGCGTACCAGGTGGAGTAGGCGGGGCGGCGGGCGTCCTCCGGGACGACGACGGAACAGCCCTCGCCCCACCAGGCGGTCAGGTCGGCCAGGCAGCGGGCGAAGTGCCGGCCCGAGGTGTCGATCCGGACGGTGATCCGGCCGGCGGCCTGGGCCCAGCAGCGGAAGTCACCGGTCTCCTCGACCACTCCGGCCCCGACCAGCACCTCGGTCTGCTCGGCCGCGAAGGCGCAGACCGCGGTGTCCCCGGTGCCGACCAGCGCGGCGATCGGGGCGCCGGCGGCGGGGCCGGTGCGGCGCGGGGCGCTCCAGGCGGCGGGCAGCCAGCCGGTGCCGCGCGGTTCCGGGGTCCAGAAGGAGGTGACGTCCACGCAGGGCACCCGCCACTCGATCCGGACCTCGGCCGGGCCCTCGGCGCTCACCTCGACCACGCCGTCGGCGACCTCCCGGACGGTGGCGGTGCCGCTCGCCCGCAGGTCCAGGCCCCGGGCGTGGGGCAGCGGGTGGAGCGCTCCGGGGGCGGGGGCGTGCGGCTCCCAGACCTCGGCCGTGCTCCCGGCCGTAGTCCCCGCTGCGGTGTCGGTCTCGGTCATGCCGCTCAGCCCTTCGTCGCGCCGGCCAGCAGGCCGGAGATGAACTGCCGTTGGAGGACCAGGAAGAGGACCATCATCGGCAGGGTGGAGAGCGCGGTCCCGGAGAGGATCGCGCCGTAGTCGGTGGTGCTCTGGTTGCCGTACAGGGTCGCCAGGGCGACCGGCAGGGTGTGCATGCCGGGGCTGCGCAGGGCGATCAGCGGCCAGACGAACTGGTTCCAGGAGCCCAGGAAGAGGAAGATCGAGAGCGCGGCGAGCACCGGCCGCATCACCGGGACGACGACGTTCCACAGCACCCGGAACTCGCCCGCGCCGTCGACCCTGGCGGCGTCCAGGAGTTCGTCCGGCAGGCTGCTCAGCGACTGGCGCATCAGGAAGACCGCGAAGGGCACGCACAGCCCGGGCAGGATGATCGCCTGGTAGGAGTCGAGCAGGCCGAAGTCCGTCATCATCGTGAACAGCGGTACCAGCATGACCTGTTCGGGCACCACCAGGGTGGAGAGCAGGAGCGCGAACAGCAGGGTGCGGCCGCGGAAGCGGAACTTGGCGAAGGCGTAGCCGGCCAGCAGGGCGACGACCAGGGCGCCGAGGGTCTGGATCCCGGCCACCAGCAGGGAGTTGCCGAGCACCCGGAGCAGGCCGATCCGCTGGTCCAGCCGGTGGAGGTTGTCGCCGAGGCCCCCGCCGGGCAGCAGGTGCGGCGGCCAGTCGAAGATCTCGGTGTCCTTGCGGGTGACGGAGACCAGCAGCCAGTAGAAGGGGGCGACCGAGAAGCCGGTGAGGCCCGCCAGGAGGAAGGTCAGCGGCCAGCCGCGGAGGTTCCTGGGGTTCATCCGTCCCTCTCCCCCATCAGGCGCATCTGGACCGCGCCCAGCACGGCCACCAGCAGGGTGAGCGCGTAGGCGATGGCGGAGGCGTAGCCGAAGTCGAAGTAGCGGAAGCCGTTCTGGTACAGGTACATGGAGACGGTCAGGCTCGCGTTGTCCGGGCCGCCGCCGGTCAGCACGTACGGCTCGTCGAAGAGCTGGAGGGTGCCGATGGTGGAGAGCACGACGGTGAACAGCAGCAGCGGGCGCAGGGCCGGGACGGTGATCGCGGTGAAGCGGCGGACCGCACCGGCGCCGTCGACCATCGCGGCCTCGTACAGCTCCTCCGGGACGGACTGCAGGCCGGCCAGGTAGATGACGGCGTTGTAGCCGGTGTAGTGCCAGGTCAGCACCAGGACGACGGACATCCGGGCCCAGAACGGCTGCCCCAGCCAGTCGACGGCGGGCAGGCCGACGGCGTGCAGCAGCCAGTTGACCGCGCCGTCGTCGCGCTTGAGCAGGAAGGCGAACATCACGCCGGTGGCGACCAGGCCGGTGACGGCGGGCATGAAGACGCCGAGCCGCCAGACGGCCCGCCAGCGCACCAGGGTGGAGTTGATGCCGACGGCCAGCAGCAGGGCCAGCCCGAGCATCAGCGGGACCTGTACGACGAGGATCTCGCCGGTGTTGCGCAGGGCCGTCCAGAACAGCGGATCGTCCATCAGGCGCCGGTAGTTGGCGAGGCCGGCGGGGCGGGCGGCGGGGCCGGAGCCGGTGGTGAAGGAGAGCAGCAGCGAGTCGACGATCGGGTAGGCCTTGAACACGCCGAAGGTGATCAGGGCGGGGGCGAGCAGCAGGTACGGCAGGGCGGTGCGGCGCAGCCGGGCCCGGCGGTGGGCGCGCGCGGCCGGGCCGGCGGGGCGGGCGGGGCGGGTCCGTCCGGTGGCGGGGGGTGCGGTGGCGGCGGTCATGCGACGGTGCGTCCGGTCTGCTGGGCGAGCTGCTGGGCGGCGGCCCGGAGGACGCCGGCCGGGTCGCCGCCCTTGAGGAGGACCTTGGTCTGGGCGTCGCTCGCGAGCTTGAGGGCGCGGGCGTAGTCGCCGGAGTAGTTGGTGGGGTCGCCGCCGTCGGTGGCCAGGTCGGCGAAGGTCCGCAGCGGGGACTGGCCGCCGTAGTAGTCGCTGGGCCTGGCGTACAGCGGGTCGCCGTAGGCGTCGAGGAGTGCGGGGAAGACCCCGCCGGCGTCGAACATGGCGTTCACCGAGGCGGGGCGGGTGAGCGCGTACTCGACGAACTTCCAGGCGGCGCGGCGGCGCGGGCTGGAGGCGGCGACGGTGAGGTGGGTGGAGTTCACCAGGGCGGTGCGCTTGCCGCCGGGGGTGACGGCCGGGGGCTTGGCGAGGCGCCAGTTGCCGTGCTGGTCGCCGAACTTGGCCTCCAGGTAGTGCGCGGCCCAGGCGGGCATCGGGGCGACGGCGAGCTTGCCGGCCTTCATCAGGGTGGCCCAGCCCTGGTCGCCGGGGGCGTCGGCGACCAGCCCGGCGTCGTCCAGGTGCTTGAGGGTGGCCAGGGCGCGGACGTCCGGCTCGGAGCCGAGGGTGATCCGGCCCCCGAGGTCGAAGTAGAAGGCGCCCTGGAGCTGCATCAGGGACTGCACGAAGTCCAGGTCGGGGCTGGGGTTGGCGGCCTTGTTGATGCCGATCAGCGAGATGCCGGGGTTGGCGGCCTTGAAGCGGTCGGCGACCGCCGTGAGGTCGTCCCAGGTGGCGAAGGAGGCGGGGTCGAGGCCGGCCCTGTCGAAGTAGTCCTTGCGGTAGAAGAAGCCGAGCGGGTTGGCCTCCCAGGGCAGGGCGTAGGCGTGGCCGTCCTTGCCGGTGACGACCGGCCACAGGCCCTTGGCGAACTTCTCCTTGTGCGCGTCGGCGCCGAAGGCCGAGAGGTCGGCGAGGCCGCCGGGGAACTTCTCCAGGTAGCCGGGCAGGTAGTCGCAGCCGATGTGCAGGACGTCGCCGAGGCCCTGGCCGCCGGCCGCCAGGCCGACGGTGATCTTGTCCCAGATGGCGGGGTTGCCGATGTCCTGGACGTCCACCGTGATGCCCGGGTTGTCCTTCTCGAAGGCCGGGACGACGGCGCGCAGCGCGACGGCCGCGGTGGCCCACGACCAGACGGTGACCTTGCCGGTGTCGGCGTCCCCGCCGGAGGCGCTCCCCGAGCCCGGGTCGCCGCAGGCCGCGAGGGCTCCGCCGGCCGTGAGGGCCAGCAGGCCGGCGCCGGAGGCGCGGAGCAGGTCGCGGCGGGAAAGGTGTGACATTGCATTCCTCCCGATGGGTGGCTCTGGACGGAGGCGGGGCATGGGGGTGGTGGAGCTCGGCGGCCAAGTTTGAACGTTCAAAACAACAAAACAGACCACAACTCAACAGATTCGCACGAGCGGAACACAGCAAACGCCCGCCCTCCCCGCGCCGTCAACCCCTGGCGCAGCGAAGGGCGGGCTCCGCAACCGTTCCGTTATGAGCGCCGGCGGGTCAGGAGCGGACCACCGGGGCGCCGGTGAGGTCGACCCCGGCGTCGCGGAGTTCGGTGAGCGCGGCATCGGTGGTGTCGGGGGCGACGCCGGCCGTGTAGTCGAGCAGGACGCGGGCGTCGAAGCCGGCCCGGCGGGCGTCCAGCGCGGTGGCCTTGACGCAGTGGTCGGTGGCGATGCCGACGACGTCGACGGCGTCCACGCCGCAGTCGTGCAGCCAGTCGGCGAGCGGGGTGCCGTCGGCGGTGAAGCCCTCGAAGCCGCTCTTGGAGGCGGAGCGGGCGCCCTTGTAGAAGACCTCGTCGACCGCGCCGGCCTCGACGGCGGGCAGGAAGTCGGGGTGGAACTCGCCGCCCTCGGTGCCGGCCACGCAGTGCACCGGGAAGGAGTCCCGGTAGTCGGGATGCTCGGAGAAGTGGCCGCCCGGGTCGACGTGGTGGTCCCGGGTCGCAACCACCCGGGACCACCCCTCCCGCTCCGGGCCCTGGATCAGCGCGGCGATCGCCCGGGCCCGGTCGGCGCCGCCGCCGACCGGGACGCTTCCGCCCTCGCAGAAGTCCTTCTGCACATCCACCACGATCAGCGCGCGCGTCATCGAACGGCCTTTCCTCACCAGGTTCTTACGCATCCGCGGCCCAGCTTGGCGGGTCGACGGCCGTGGACGAAGCAACCGGGCGGCCGTTCACTCGAACGGGTTCCACCGGTTCCCGGCAGGGATACGGCGGGGCGCGGCGGGCGGCCGCCGCCGTCGAAAGGGCGTCGAACCCGCGTCGAACAGGCCATTGAGAGCCGGTCGGCGCCGCACCTACACTCGCGGCCGTCCGTGACCCCGCGTCCCGGATTCCGCTCCGTGTTCCGCTCCGTGTTCCGCTCCGTGCCCGGGGTGCTCGATCCACCCCGGGTCGATCGCCGATGTCCCCCAACCCACCCTCGTGGAGGACTACTTGAAGGCTCGAACGATACGCCGCATGCTCCTGGCCGGGGTGAGCAGCCTGGCCCTCGCGGCCTCCGGCGCGCTCGCCGCCCCGGTGGTCGGCAGCGCCGTGCCCGGCGGCGCCGCGGCCGCCGGCTACCCGACGGTGCACCCCACGGTGGCCGACTACGCCCAGGTGTCGGCGGGCACCACTCCCCCCACCCCGACGCAGTGCGCGAGTGCGGGCCGCCGCTGCTTCGACCCCCAGGCGATCAGGGCCGCCTACCACCTGGGCCCGCTGTACGCGGGCGGCTTCGACGGCCGCGGCCAGACGATCGCGATCCTCGACTCGTACGGCAGCGACACCATGGCGCACGACCTGCACGTCTTCGACCAGGCCTTCGGCGTCACCGCGATGTGCGGCGAGGAGGCGGTGACCTGCCGGCCCGGGATGCCGTCCTTCGGCGAGCTGCACGTCCAGGGCGATCCGGGCACCAACGCCCCGCCGCCCACCAGCCACGGCACCGGCCAGGAGAGCAAGGCCGCGTGGGCGCTGGAGGTCGCGCTCGACGTGGAGACCGCGCACGCGATGGCGCCCGGTGCGAACATCCTGCTGGTCAGCACGCCGACCGCGGAGACGCTCGGCGTCCAGGGCCTGCCGACGCTGATGAACGCCGAGCAGTACGTGGTCGACCACCACCTGGCGAACGTCATCTCGCAGTCCTTCGCCTCCGCCGAGGGCGCCTTCGGCAGCGCCCAGTCCATCGAACCGCTGCGGCACGCCTTCAAGTCCGCGGCCCTGAACGGGGTCACGGTGCTCGGCTCCTCCGGCGACAGCGGCACGGCCGGCTCGGAGAAGACCCCGGTGAAGTCGGGCGGCTCGACCCTGCCGTACCCGTCCGTGGAGTGGCCCGCCTCGGACCCGCTGGTGACCGGCGTGGGCGGCACCTACCTGTGCACCGACCCCGGCGCGACCGGCGCCCGGACCGTGGACAGCACCGACAACCCGGCCGCCTGCCAGAGCAACTCCGGCTCCGCCGAGGTGGGTTGGACCAACTCCGGCGGCGGGTTCAGCCGGGTCTTCGACCGGCCCGACTACCAGTCGGCGCTGCCGGCCGGCTCCACCGCGATCGGCGCCAAGCGCGGCGTGCCGGACGTCTCCCTCCAGGCCGCCTCCAGCACCGGCGCGCTGGTCTACCTGTCGCTGCCGCCGGACGGCTCCTCCGGCCTCAAGTGCGGTGCCACACCGTGCAGCACGGGCTGGTACGACATCGGCGGCACCTCGCTGTCCTGCCCCCAGTGGGCCGGCCTGGTCTCGATCGCGGACCAGATCAACGGCGGCGGCCTGGGCCAGATCAACCCGGCCCTGTACAAGCTGGGCGCCGACCCGGCGAAGTACGCGGCCGACTTCAACGACGTGACGCTCGGGAACAACACCACCGACCCGACCGTCCCGGGCTACCCGGCCGGTACGGGCTGGGACCCGGTCACCGGCCTCGGCACGCCCGACGCGGCGAACCTGCTGCCGGACCTGGTCAGCGCCGTCCGGGCGGGCTGACCGCGGCCCGGCGCTCCGCCCCGTCGAGCTGTGCGGCTCGACGGGGCGGAGCCGTGTGCGGCACCGGCCCGGCCGGCTCGGCCAGTTCGGCTGGGTCACGGATCCGGAGGGGAACCGCATCGAGCTCTGGCAGCCCGCCTGAGCGCGGTCGGAGGGCCCGTCTTCAAACTCCCGCACGGGAAGTCGGCCGGGCCGACTTCCCGTGCGAAGCGATCAGAACAGCGCGTCGGCGGACCCGCACTTGAGGGTGCCGCTGGCCGTGGCGTCGATGCCGCCCGGCATCTGGTGCACCGCCATGCCGGAGAACGTGATGGCGTCCTCGGTGCGGCCGGCCCCCGCACCGACCGGGACCTTTCCGGCCCACGCCGCCACCTTCGGGTCCTCGGGCTCGCCGACGGTCAGCAACAGGCTCATCTGGCCCTGGCCGTCGAAGCCCATGACCAGGGCGGCCTTCTTGGTGGACTTGCCCGTCGCGCTCAGGGTCAGCGGGCCGGACGGGGACTTCTTGCCGACGCAGCCCGCCGTGTCGAAGGTGAACGTGCCGCCCTCGCTGCCGGTGATGGTGACGGTGTTCGCGCCCCCGGAGCCCGCCGCACCACCTGCCGAACCGCCCGCCGCATCGGCCGTCTTCGAGGGAACGGCCGGGGTCGGCGCGTCGGCCGGTGCGGAGGTGGCGGCGCTCGACGTGACGGCGGTCGGCACGGCGGCGGTCGGTGCGGCGGAACTTGGCGCGGCGGTGTTCGAGGAGGACGACGAGCCCGAGGAACCGCAGGCCGAGAGCAGGAGGACGGAGGCGCCGAGGACCACGGCGGGGACCACACGAGTCATTCGCATCATGGGCACAACGTAGAGCTCCTGTGTGACAGAACATCAGCGAATCCTCGACGGATCCGTACCAGAGCGGTCCGGCTTCCCCCGCGCGGCCCCCGTGCGCCCCACCCGCACCGCAGTTGGTCAGCGGGGGGACCGGATGCCGTCGATGATGCGGGTCCAGTTGTCCGCGCCGTGGCCGTCCTCGATCGCGCGGCGGTAGTGAGCCTGAACAGCCAATGGGAGGGCGGGGTCGAGGCCGAGCGAGGTGCTGGTCTCGACGATGTGGTCGGCGGTCGCGCCCATCATGGTGACCGTGCTGAGGTGGCCCGGGTGCTCCCCCGCGTCGAGCGCGGTGCCGGGGGCGGCCTCGCCGGCCCGCAGGATGGCGCCGATCGTGTCGGCGGAGGAGAGCAGGTCCGGCAGGGCCTCCGCGGCCTTCATCCCCGCGGTGCCCAGCATCGCGGTGGCCTGCATCAGGGCGGACAGGGTGGTGAGGAAGACGGCGAGTTGGGCCTGGTACATCATCTGGGCGAGGCCCGCGTCCTCGCCCAGGTACCTCGGCGTGCCGAGCAGGGCCAGCGCGGCCCGGTGGCGCTCCATCACCTGCCCGGGACCGCTGTAGTAGACGTGGGACGCCGCCGTACCGACCATCGGCGCGGGGACCATGACGCCCCCGGTGAGGAACTCGGCGCCGTGGCCCGCCGCCCAGGCGGCCGCCTCGCGGGTGCGGTCGGGGGTGTCGGAGCTCAGGTTGACCAGGGTCCGCCCGGCGAGCGCCGTGGTGGCACCGTCGAGGATGTCGTACATGGCCCGGTAGTCGGTGAGGCTGAGGATCACGAGGTCGCTCGCCCCGACCGCCTCGCCGGGCGTCGCCGCGAGCGTCGCCCCGGCCGCGACGACGCCGTCGGCCCGAGCGGCGGTGCGGTTCCAGACGGTGACCGGGTGGCCGGCGGCGAGGAGGGAGCGGGTCATCGCCTGCCCCATCGGGCCGAGCCCGATCACGGTGACGGCGCTGTGCTGACCGTTGGTGTGGTTCTGTCGTTCGTTCACCCCTCCATCCTCGGAGAGGGCAACTATCCTCGGAAGTACCCACTATTTTCTGCGGTACTTACCTTTTCGTAAGGGGGATCGGTGATGGCCAAGGCACCGAGGAACGGGCCCTACATCTGCGGGATCGACGCCGCGCTCGACGTGGTGAGCGGCAAGTGGAAAGGGCTGATCCTGTGGGAGCTCACCACCCACGGCGTGCGCCGCTTCGCCGAACTCCGGCGCGCCCTGCCGGGCGTGAGCGAGAAGATGCTGACGCAGCACCTGCGGGAGATGGAGCAGGACGGCCTGGTCCACCGGGAGGTCTTCGCCGAGGTGCCGCCGCGGGTGGAGTACTCCCTGACCGAGGACGGGCGCACGCTCAACGAGGCGCTCCGGCCGCTCGGCGTCTGGGGAGCCGGCCGGGTCCGGCGCGAGGGGCTCGACCTCGTCGCCGTGGCCGAGGCCTCCCTCGGGTAGGGCGCGGGCCGGGTTGGTCGTGGGGGGGACCCACCCGGCCCGCGCGGGCGCGTCACGGCTCGGGGCCGTCGGGATCCTGCGTCAGCAGGTGAACCTCGGCGACTGCACCGAGCCCTGGCGGACGTCGTTGTTGGTGATCCAGGTGTCGATCACCAAGGTCCCGCCGAGTGCGCAGTAGAGGTCGTGCCCGTTCCACTGCTGCGAGACGTTGTTGGACAGGTCGCTGTCGACGGTGTAGAGGACGCTCGGGTTGAAGTCGCTGATGGAGCCGTCCGCGTTGACGCGGGCGACCGCCTGCCAGATGCGCACCTGGGTGTCCGGCGTCCCGTAGGCGGTCACCGACGAGGCCACGCTGCTCTGGAGGTTGTTGGGCCGCGCACACGGCAGCAGCGAGACGCCGTGGCCCACGTACACCGAGTTCGGTTTGATGTCGAGGCCCCCGCGGCAGCCACCGCCCCCGATCTGCTGTGCCGAGGCGCTGCTGGTGGAGCCGATGACCAGGCCGAGGGTGGCCGCCGCCGCGAGGGCGAGGCTGGCGAGCTTGCGCATGGGTTTCTTTCCTCCGGTGTCGGATTGGCCGTGCACCGCCACCTTCGCCGTCGGGGCTCCTCCGGCGACAGCTCTTCGCCGCTGGGCCTCATAGTTGAGAACTCACCCACGGCGGCCCGGCCGCGTGGCACCATCGGCTGTGCTCGAAATCGGCTTCCGGCCGGCCGATCTGGCCCGCGTCCGGTTCGCGGTCTCTCCGCTGGATCACGTGCTGGGCGGCGTCGCCGGCCCGCAGCACCACTGCGCCCGCGACTCGGTGAACCGGGACCGGTGGTGGCGCCGGGTGAAGGGCCACGTCCCGCAGCAGGCCGCGGCGTTCATCGATCTGGTCAACGCGAGCCCGCTCGGCGTGCCGATGTTCCTGACCCCCGACAGCACGGCCGCGCGGGCGACCATCGGCGACGAACTCGACGCCCTGCTCGCCCTCCCCGAGGCCGAGGTCCACCGGGAGATGCAGGACTACGGCACCGGGCCGGACCTCCCCCGCGTCATCGCCGAGTTGCGGGACGGCGGCACCCGCCGGCTGCGCCGGATCACCGACGCCGCCTGGGCGCTGTTCCGCACCTGCCTCGCCCCGGACTGGCCCGACATCCAGCGCGCCCTGCGGGCGGACGTCGAACAGCGCTCACGCGCCGTCGCCGAGACCGGGCTCGGCCCGATGCTGGCGCAGCTCCACCCGGACCTGTCCTGGCACGACGAGGGCACCCTCCGGTACGCCAGTCCGGAGTGGCGGCTCGCGTACGACCTCGGCGGGCGCGGGCTGGAGTTGCGGCCCAACCTGTTCCTCTCCGGCCTCACCGCGCCCCTGGGCGCCCACCGGTCGCCGGCCCTGCTGTACCCCGGCCGCGACCACCCGGCCCGCCACGCGGACGGACTGGCCCGCCTCCTCGGCACCGCCCGCACCCGGGCCCTCCGGGCGATCGCCCAGGGCGCCTGCACCACCGGCCAGTTGGCCGAGGACCTCGGCGTGTCCGCACCGACCGCCTCCGCCCACGCCACCGTGCTGCGCGACGCCGGGGTGATCACCACCGAGCGCCGGGGCCGCGAAGTCCGGCACAGCCTCACCGCCCTCGGCCGCGACCTCCTCCTCGGCTGAGTACCGGCCGTCGGTGCACGGCTTCGCGGCGGCCGGAGCCGGCACGGCGTTCAGAGCATCGCGGGGCCCAGGGTGTCGCACTTGAGGCTGCCGCTGGCCTTCGCCTCGGCAGCGTCCGGCGTCCTGGAGACCGGCAGGTCGGTGAAGGTCACAACGTCCCTGGTCCGGCCTGCCTTCTCACCGACCTCGGCCTTTCCTCCCCAGGTGACCGTGGACGGGGCGAGGACCTTGTCCATGGCCACCGTCAGGATCATCTCCCCCTTGCCGTCGAAGACGGCCGTCAGCATGGCCTTCCCGTCGGGCCCGCCCGTCGCCATCAGCAGGAGGTTCCCGGACGGGGACTCCTTGCCGAGGCAGGCACCCCCCGTGAACTCGTACGTACCACCGCTGCTGCCGCTGATGACGACGGTGTTGGTCGGCCCCGGGCCGGCGGTGCTCGGGACTGTAGTGCTCGGGGCGGTGCCGTCCGGCGCGGCGGCCTTCGCGGACGGCTGCGTGGACGGCGCCGGGTCCGCGGGCCCGCAGGCCGCGAGCAGGAGCGCGGAGACGCCGGCGACCACCACGGGATGCACACGAGTCGTTCGAATCATGGTCAGAAGGTAACGCCCTCGGATGACGATGCGTCATCGGATGCCCAACAGGTTCGCTGCGGTCCGCAGTCAGCGGCACCGGGCACCGGGTCAGCGGCCGACCTCGCGCAGGCGGAAGTCCTCGACCGTCTCACGGCGGATGAGCAGCCGGGCGCGGCCGTCCTTGACGGCGGCCACGGCGGGCCGGCCGACCAGGTTGTAGCCGGAGGCCATCGACAGCTGGTAGGCGCCGGCCGCGGGGACGGCGAGCAGGTCGCCGGGGCGCAGGTCGGCGGGCAGGACGGCGTCGTGGACCAGGACGTCCCCCGCCTCGCAGTGGCGGCCGACGACGTCCACCCGGGCCGCGCCGGCGTCGGAGCGGCGGCCCACCAGCCGGACGCTGTACGGGGATCCGTACAGGGCCGGGCGCGGGTTGTCGCTCATGCCGCCGTCGACGGCGACGAAGGTGCGGCCGTCCGCCGTGTGCTTGACGGAGAGCACCCGGTAGACGGCCACCGCCGCCGGTCCGGCGATGGCGCGGCCCGGCTCGACGATCAGTCGGGGCACCTCCAGCCGGGCCTCGGCGCAGCGGACCGCGAGCCGGTCGGTGACCCGGACGGCGAACTCGGCGAGGTCGAACTCGGCGTCCCCCGGCAGGTACTTGATGCCGTGGCCGCCGCCGAGGTCCAGTTCGGCCAGTTCGACGCCGTGCCGGTCCCGCACCGCGGCGAGCAGCCGCACCAGGGCGTCGACGGCCTGGAGGAAGGGTTCGAGCTCGGTGATCTGCGAGCCCAGGTGGCAGTGCAGTCCGGCCAGTTCGAGTCCGGGCTGGTCGAGCACCCGGGCGATGGCGTCGGCCGCGTCGCCGCCCTCGATCGGGAAGCCGAACTTCTGGCCGCCGACGCCGGTGCGTACGGCCGCGTGGTGGCCGGCCGCGATCCCGGGGACGACCCGGACCAGCACCTTCTGCGGGGTGTCGGCGGCGACCAGCGCGGCCAGCCGGGCGATCTCCGCCGGGCCGTCGATGACGATCCGCCCGACCCGCAGCCGCCGGGCCAGCCGCAGTTCCTCCGGGGACTTGGCGTTGCCGTGCAGCAGGATGCGCTGGGCCGGGAAGCCGGCCGAGACGGCCAGCCACAGTTCGCCGGAGGAGCAGACGTCCAGGCCGAGGCCCTCCTCGGCGGCCCAGTCGGCCATGGCGCTGCACAGGAAGGCCTTGGCCGCGTACAGCACCTCGGCGTGCGGAAGTGCCCGCCGGTAGGCCCGGGCGCGGCTGCGCACCTCGCCCTCGTCCAGGACGTACAGCGGGGTGCCGAACCGTTCGGCCGCCTCCGCCAGTCCGACGCCGCCGACCAGGACCTCACCGCCCGGGCCGGGCCGCGCGGAGGCGGGCCACGGGCCGCCGAGGGTGTCGGCGGGGGCGGGGGTCGGAACGGGCGGGGCGATCAGCTGGGTCATGGCGGCTACTCCTACGGGTGGTGGGGAAGGGCGGCTCGGTCAGTCCTCGTAGTGCATGGCGAAGCGGCAGTGCGCCGGGCGGGTGCGCGCCTGGTCGACGGTGCTCGGCGCGGGTGAGGGCGGCTCGGGCCGGTCCTGGCGGTCGGCGGCGGGCACCAGGCGGATGGTGCGCCCCAGCGGCCGGTCGACGTCGATGAGGGCGGTGGCGGTGGTCACGGCGGGCTCCTGGGATCTGCGGCAGGGGCCGTCGTCCGGCGGCCCGCATCCAGTGGAGACCCTCCGGGCACCGTTCGCACCCGGCCTTGACGCACGGCCTACGCATCGGGGGCGTACCTTGACGACTTCCTGACATGCCCGGGATTCCAGCGTTCCGAACGACTGTTCGTGCAGGTCAGGGGCCGGGCGCCGGCAATGTCAGGGAAGCGTCAAGGATGGCCGTTTCCTCGCCAAGCCCGCGTCAAGGCCGGCATGGCCCGGCGGACTCCGATGGTGGGCTGTGGCCCGTCCCCGTCGCCCCGAGCACGCCGCCCCGCAGCTTCGGGGCGCCCCGGAAGGTCCCCCGAGACGATGCGCCGTTCGGCCCTCACCCCACCGGACACCACCCCCGGCACAGGCCCGGGCACCACGCCCGGCACCACCCCCGGCACCGGCCCCGGCCCGCAGAACTGGTTCCGCCGCCCGGAGCCCGCCGCGCCGGAGCCCCCGCACCCGCACCCGCACCCGAGCCACCGCCCGTCGACCGCCAAGGGCCGACGGCAGCTGATCACCCGGCACCAGCTGGCCGAGGCACTGCCCGCCGCCGTACGCAAGCTCCACCCGCGCACGATGCTGCGCAACCCGGTGATGCTCGTGGTCGAGACCGGCTCGGCGCTCACCACCATCAGCGCCGTCGTCCACCCGAGCGTCTTCGCCTGGGCGATCTCCTTCTGGCTCTGGCTGACCGTGCTGTTCGCCAACCTCGCCGAGGCCGTGGCCGAGAGCCGGGGCAAGGCGCAGGCCGCCTACCTGCGCCGCGCCCAGGCGGCCACCACCGCCCGGCGGCTGCTGCACTGGCGGGTCGGCACCCGCGACTACCGACACGAGGTCGTCCCCGCCGAGGAGTTGACGCTGCACGACATCGTGCTGGTGCCGGCCGGGGAGGTGATCCCGCAGGACGGCGAGGTGGTCGAGGGCGTCGCGACGGTGGACGAGTCCGCCATCACCGGCGAGTCCGCGCCCGTCATCCGCGAGTCCGGCGGCGACCGCACGGCCGTCACCGGCGGGACGAAGGTGCTCTCCGACCACCTGGTGGTCCGGGTCACCTCGCGCCCCGGGCAGAGCTTCGTGGACCGGATGATCGCCCTGGTCGAGGGCGCGAACCGGCAGAAGACGCCGAACGAGATCGCCCTCAACATCCTGCTGGCCTCGCTCACCATCGTCTTCGTGCTGTCCGTGGTCTCGCTCCAGCCGATGGCCATCTACGCCCACGCCCCGCAGACCACCGTCGTCCTGGTGGCGCTGATGGTCGCGCTGATCCCGACCACCATCGGCGCCCTGCTGTCCGCGATCGGCATCGCCGGGATGGACCGGCTCGTCCAGCGCAACGTGATCGCCCTGTCCGGACGGGCCGTCGAGGCCGCGGGCGACGTGGACGTGCTGCTGCTCGACAAGACCGGCACCATCACCCACGGCAACCGCCGGGCCGTCGCCCTGCACCCGCTGCCCGGCGCGACCACCGAACAGCTCGCCGAGGCGGCCCAGTTGGCGTCCGTCGCGGACGAGACCCCGGAGGGCCGCTCCCTGGTCGAACTGACGAACCGTCAGTACTGGGTGCCGCCGCGGACCCCCGGTGAACTGGGCGAGCAGCGACCCGTCCCGTTCACCGCGCACAGCCGGATGAGCGGCGTCGACCTCAGCTGGCCGGACGGCACCGGCTGCCTGATCCGCAAGGGCGCGGCCGCGGCCGTCGCCCGCTGGGTGGTGGACTCCGGCGGACGGATGCCGATGGAGGCGAAGCCCCTGGTCGACCGGATCGCCGCGGCCGGCGGCACCCCGCTGCTGGTCGCCGTGCACGACCGGCACGGCGCCCGGGCGCTCGGTGTGGTCGAGCTCAAGGACGTGATCAAGGAGGGCATCGCCGAACGCTTCGCCGAACTGCGCCGGATGGGCATCCGCACCGTCATGGTCACCGGCGACAACCCGCTGACCGCCCGGGCGATCGCCGAGGAGGCCGGGGTGGACGACTTCCTCGCCGAGGCCACCCCCGAGGACAAGCTCGCCCACCTCCGGCGCGAACAGGCCGCCGGGAACATGGTCGCGATGACCGGCGACGGCACCAACGACGCCCCCGCCCTCGCCCAGGCCGACGTCGGCGTCGCGATGAACTCCGGCACCCCGGCCGCCAAGGAGGCCGGCAACATGGTCGACCTCGACTCCAACCCGGCGAAGCTCATCGACATCGTCCGGGTCGGCAAGCAACTCCTCATCACCCGGGGCGCGTTGACCACCTTCTCGATCACCAACGACGTGGCCAAGTTCTTCGCGATCATCCCCGCGATGTTCGCCCACGCCTACCCCGGGCTGCACCACCTCAACATCATGGGCCTGCACAGCCCGCAGTCCGCGATCGCCTCCGCGATCATCTTCAACGCACTGATCATCGTCGCCCTGATCCCGCTCGCCCTGCGCGGCGTGCGCTACCAGCCCGCCTCCGCGACCGACCTGCTCCGGCGCAACCTGCGGGTGTACGGGCTGGGCGGGCTGGTGCTGCCGTTCCTCGGCATCAAGGCGATCGACCTGCTGATCGAGTTCGTCCCGGGCCTGGGCTGAGCCCCGCGGCCGCCAGGAGGCCGCCTGTCAGGAGGCCGTCAAGATGCGTGCGACCGGCGTCATGACGGTGTCAGCGCCGGTACGGAGGGCACGGTTCCGGGGTTCACTGGAGGTATCCGAAGCAAGGAGCACCTCACCGGCAGAACCCGACCGGAGTGCGCGACCGGAGAGACGGAGACGAACGGCCATGACCGGGACCACGACCGACACCACGACCGGCACCACCCGAGTGATCGTCGGCCTGAGCGGGTCGCTGAGCAGTCTGGCCGCCCTCTACCACGCCGTCGGCGAGGCGGCCCGGCAGGAGGCCGTGCTGGTGCCGGTCGCCGCCTGGACGGTCGGCGACCGGGACGGGCTGCGACCGCTGTCCGAACTGGAGCACGCCGCCCGCCGCCGACTGGACGTCGCCTTCGAACAGGCCTACGGCGGCTACCCGTCCGGCCTGGTGATCCACCCGGTGGTGGTGAACGCCGAACCGGGGCCCGCCCTGGCCGCCGCCGTCACCGGACCGGACGACCTGCTCGTCCTCGGCGCCGCCACCCGGCGCCGCTTCGACCTGCTGCGCGGCACCTCCGTCGCCCGGTACTGCCGGCACCGGGCGGGCTGCCGGGTGATCGAGGTCTCGCCGTCGGCGCTGCTGACCCGGCTGGAGCTGACCGCCCGCACCGGGGCACCGCTGCCGCTGCTGGCACGGTAGCGGCAGCAGCAGCGGCAGCGGGCCCGGCCGGGGCCGAAGACCCCGGCCGGGCCCCCGTCACTCGGCGTCGTGGCTCCCCCGCCGCTCGGCCAGGGCCTGCCAGACCTGGTCGCGCAGGAACGGCGGGTCGGTGAAGCGGATGCCGGTGGCGTCGCGCAGCGCGTTGGCGAAGGCCGGGGCCACGGGGTTGAACGGGCTCTCGCTCATCGACTTGGCGCCGAGCGGGCCGATCGCGTCCGAGGTGGTGCTGAAGTGCACCTCGGTGCGCGGCACGTCGGCGTACGCCGGGAGCCGGTAGCGGCGGAAGGCCGCGGTGGTGACCTCGCCGTGCTCGTCCAGCAGCACCCGTTCGAACAGGGTCGCGCCGAGCGCCTGGGCGACCCCGCCCTCGACCTGGCCGCGGCACTGCATCGGGTTCATCACCCGCCCGGCGTCGGCCCCGTGCACGCTGCGCAGGATCCGGATCTCCCCGGTGTCCGGGTCGACGGCGATCCGGAACCACTGCGAGTTGAAGGCGATCGAGCGCGGCGAGCCGCCGAAGTGGCCGTCGGCGGCGAGCTCGACGCCCTTGCCGCGGGCGGCCTCGAAGACCTCCTTGAGGGTGATCGTCCGCCCGTCGCACTCGACCGCGTCGGCACCGAGCCGCAGCAGGCTGCGCGGGGTGCGGGCGTACTCGGCGGTGAAGGTCAGGAGGAGCTCGGCGAGCGCGTTGGCGGCCTTCATCACCGCCTTGCCCGCGACGACCGTACCGGCCGAGCCGAAGGCGCCGGTGTCGTGCCGGACGACGTCGGTGTCGGACTGCCGCACGGTGATCCGGTCCACGGTGGTGCCCAGGGCCCCGGCGGCGATCTGCCGGTGGACGGTGGTGGTGCCGTTGCCGAACTCGGCGGTGCCCACCGCGATGTCGTACCCGCCGTCCTCCAGCAGCCGCACGGTGGCGTCGGCGATGTGCCCGCCGGGCGGGCCGCAGGCGATGGCCGCCATCGCGAAGCCCTGGCCCACCAGCCAGCCCTCGGGGGCGAGTTCGGCGCTGGTGTCGTTCGCGAGGGCCTCCCGGACGACGCCGAGGCACTGGTCGAGGCCGTAGCTGGCGATGTGGAGGTCCTCCTCCTCGCCGAGCGGGCCCTCCATGTGCTCGCCCGGGCCGATGATGTTCTTCTCCCGCAGGACGAGCGGGTCGACGCCGAGCTGCCGGGCGAGCTCGTCCATCGCGGACTCCACGGCGAAGGTGACCTGCCCGAGGCCGTAGCCGCGGAAGGCCCCGGCCGGCACGCCGTTGGTGTAGACGGAGTACGCCTCCACCTTCTTGTTCGGCGCCCGGTAGACGCCCATCGACTCACCGACGCTGTGGAACATCACCGCCGGCCCGTGGTTGCCGTACGCGCCGGTGTTGGACACCACCCGGAAGCGGATCGCCGTCAGGGTGCCGTCCCGCTTGGCGCCGAGCTTGACGGTGACCAGGAAGGGGTGCCGGGTGGTGGCGCCGTGGAACTGCTCGGCGCGGGTGAACTCCAGCTTCACCGGCCGGTGCAGCCGCATCGCCGCGAGCACCGCGATGTCCTCGGTGAGCATCTCCTGCTTGCCGCCGAAGCCCCCGCCGACCCGGCCGGCCACCACCCGGACCTTCTCCGTCGGCAGGTCGAACAGGGCGCACAGGGCGCGCCGGGTGAGGAAGGGCACCTGGGTGGAGGAACGGACCACGATCCGCTCCTCCCCCGTCTCCCCGGCCTCCCCGGCCTCCCTTGCCTCCGCGGCCTCCCCGACCGGCTCGAAGGTCACGACGCAGCCGTGGGTCTCCAGGCTGGCGTGCTGGACCCGCTGGGTCCGGAAGGTCTCCTCGTACACCGCGTCCGCCTCGGCGAACCCCTGCTCCACACTGCCGAGTTCACCGTGCGCCTCGCCGCAGACGTTGTCCTTCGGGCGGGCGATCCGGGACTCCGGCCCCTTGGGGTGCAGCACCGGCGCGCCGGGCGCCATCGCCTCCTCCGGGTCGAGCACGTACGGGAGTTGCCGGTACTCGACGACGATCCGGCGGCAGCCCTCCTCGGCGGCCGCCTCGCTGTCCGCGACCACGGCGGCGACCCGCTGACCGACGAAGCGCACCACGTCGTCCAGCAGCCGGGTGTCGTCCGGGTCCTCGGTGGGGTGCTCGTGCCGGGCCGAGGAGTAGAGCCGCTCGGGCGCGTCGTGGTGGGTGAGGACGAGGTGCACGCCGGGGACGCGCAGGGCGGCCGCCGTGTCGATGGAGAGGATCCGGGCGTGCGGGTGCGGCGAGCGCAGCAGCTTCATGTGCAGCAGGCCGGGCACGTCGACGTCGAAGGTGTAGCGGGCGGTGCCGGTGACCACCTGCGGCCCGGCCGGGGCGCCGAGGTTGCGGCCGACGGCGTGGCCGGGGTCGGGCTCCTCGGTGTGGCGGACGCCGTTGATCGCGTCCTCGATCGCCCGGTAGCCCGTGCAGCGGCACAGGTTGCCCTTCAACGAGCGCGGCAGGTCGGTGAGTTGTTCCTCGTCCAGGGCGCTGGTGGTCATCAGGAAGCCGGCCGTGCAGAAGCCGCACTGGAAGCCCTGGGCGTCCAGGAAGCGCTGCTGCATCGGGTGCAGCTCGCCGTCCGGGCCGGCCAGGCCCTCCACGGTGGTGACGGACCGGCCGGCGGCCCGGGCCGCCGGGTAGAGGCAGCTGTGCACCGGGTTGCCGTCGACCTGCACGGTGCAGGCGCCGCAGTCGCCCGCGTCGCAGCCCTTCTTCACCCCGAACCAGCCGCGCTCGCGCAGGTAGGTGCGCAGGCACTGGCCGGGGCGCGGCTCGACCCCGGTGGGGCGGCCGTTGACGTGCATCGCGAAGCTCATCGCGCTGCCTCCTCGGTGGGGGTGTGAGGGCTCAGCTCCCGGCGGATCTGCTCGGCGAAGCGGAAGGTCAGGTGCCGGCGCCAGGCGGGCAGCCCGTGGATGTCGTCGAAGTAGTCCTCCGGCCCGATGCCGTCCCGGATCGCCTCCTCGACGGCCGCCGCGTTGGGGGCGGGCGGGAACCAGAAGCGGAACGGGCGGACGGTGGAGGCGGTGACGGTGAGGGTCAGCGAGCCGTCCACCGGGTCCAGGGCGCCGACCAGCAGCGCGGCGGAGCGGCCCAGCCCGTACAGCGAGGCCTGGCGGAAGGCCGTGCGGCTCGCCAGCGCGCGGGCCGGCAGGGTGATGGAGCGCAGCAGTTCGCCGGGCCGCAGGTCCTTGCGGCCGGCGCCGGTGACGAACTCCGCCACCGGGACCTTCCGGTACTCGCCGGAGGGGGCGCGCAGCAGGCAGACGCCGTCCAGCGCGGCGGTGAGCGAGATCATCGGGCCGGCGGGCAGGCCGTTGCAGAGGTTGCCGCCGACGGTGGCCATGTTCCAGATCTTCCAGGAGGCCAGGAAGGCCCGGCAGCACTGCTCGACCAGCGGTGCGGCCGTCCAGTCGGCCTCCTGGCGGCCGTACCGGGAGAGCTGGGCGACGGTGCAGGTCGCGGCGATCTCCAGGCCGCCGTCCGGGGTCCGGGTGAGCGGCCGCCAGCCCATCCGGCCGAGGTCGATCAGGCGGCGGATGTGCGGCTGCGGCTCGGAGAACAGGTACGTCCCGCCGCCGAGCCAGGCGTCGCCGGACCGCCAGGGGCCGCCGAGGCGGGCGTCCCGCAGTTCGGCCACCGTGTTCAGATCCATGTCGCCCCTCCGTCCCCGGCCTGTTCCGTTCGTTCGGTAGGGCGATTGAAGCGGTCGGCGGGCGGGCGTCACGAGTGGTCCCGGACACCATTCGGACCGGTCCGCCGCTGGTCGATCCTCCAGGCCGGGCGCGGCCCGTCCGGCCGGGGCCCGGAGGGGAGTCGGCCGCTCCGCATGCCAACTTCGACAAGCCTGTCGAAGTTGGCATGGCCGGGCTATGCTGTCGACAGGTCCGAAGGTGGACTCCTGTACCCGTCGACGTCCGCACCGCCCCGGTGCGCCCGACCGGAAGGAGGCGAGACACACGGACCGCACCCCGACGGGCCCCCACCCGCGCGGCACCCGCGCCCGGGCCCACTCCCAGCCCCGTACCCGCGGGTCCGCTCCCGGCAGAACTCCCTTCCGAGGATGAGACGCTGACGCACCGTCAACTCCGTGCGCGGCCCTTCACCACCTCGCCGTCCGGGCGTACCCCGGACCGCCCGCCGCCGTTGTACGGAAGGTGATCCGCCGCGCCCGCCCCCGCCCTCCGCACCCCCCGCCGAGGAAGAGGTACCCCATGACGACGTCCAGGCTCCTCCCGCACCCCCGCGAGGCGGCCGTCCTGGCCGCCGTCCTCGGGCTGCTCGTCCTGGAGGAGATCGCCCTCGGCCTCGCCGAGGAGGAGGACCGCCCCGTCATCGGCGCCGTCCTGATCGGCGCCTCCTGTTCCGGCCTGCTGGTCGTCGGCGCGGTCCTGTTCAGCCGCTGGCTCGAAGCCCGCCGCCCGCTCCCGCTCCCCCCGCCCGGCCCGAACGGGCGCGAGTACAGCGCCTGGGCGCTCGAAGGCTTCCCGATGGAGGCCGTGCGCCCGCTGCTGCTCGCCGAACACGCCCCGCAGCTCGGCCAGTTGTACTCCGCCTGGATGCTCGCCCGGGCCGGCCGCACCGCCCCCTGGATCGCCCGCCGACTGGGACTGCCGGTCGAGGCCGTCCAGTTGCTGGTCGACGCCGCCCGCAGCCACACCGCTTCGCCGCCGCTGCCGGGGGCGTGAGGGCCGGCGGCAGCGGCGGCGGGTGCCTGAAACAGCGAACGAAGCCCCGGCACCGCAACACGCGGTACCGGGGCGGACGTTCGGGCGCGGGATCAGTTCGGGCGCGGGATCAGCTCTCCCGGCCCGAGGCGTCGTCGATCAGGAACGCGGTGGTCGGGCTCGTCCCGGACTCGTGGGAGACCAGCTTGAGGCCGATGGTGGTCCCCCAGCCGACCTGGCCGATCACCGAGGAGAGGTCCACCGACTGGTACTGGTAGCCGTTGGTCGGGTTCCGGCTGCTCCAGGTCTTCACCGTGCCGAGCGGCTGGCCGGTGTACTGGTCGACCGCCACCAGCGACAGGGTGTCGGGCGCCGTGGCGGAGGTGTTGCTCGTCTCCACGTCCAGCCAGAAGGAGAAGCTCGCCTGCC
This sequence comes from Kitasatospora sp. NPDC001309, assembly GCF_042896295.1. Lineage (NCBI taxonomy): Bacteria > Bacillati > Actinomycetota > Actinomycetes > Kitasatosporales > Streptomycetaceae > Kitasatospora > Kitasatospora sp. NPDC001309. The sequence goes on from NZ_JBIAXC010000007.1 coordinate 248,461, forward strand.
CGTAGCCCGGGTAGGTGTTCAGGTAGGTGGTGATCGAGTCGTCCGTCCCGGTGTTCTGGCCCAGCCAGGCGTACCAGGAGCCGGAGTGCGGCGCGTGCAGGCTGGACGGGGTGACGATGTTGTACCCCGACGGGCTCCAGGCGTCCGTCATCACGGTGTGGTCGACGTCCGCCGAGCCGTTCTCGAACCCAGCGTCGGTGAGCTGCTCGATCGATCCGCAGCCGGACCCGCCGGCGGCGCTGACGTTCTCCCAGAACCCGGTGGACGCCGCCTTGCCCGCCGCGTCCGTCGCCGTCACGTTGATCCGCTGGTAGCCGCTGGTCGCGGCGGCGGTGCCGGAGATCACCCCGCTGTGCGGGTCAATGGCCAGCCCCTGGGGGAGCCCGGTGGCGCTGTAGGTGAGGGCCGAGCCGGTGCCGGAGACGCCCACCGCCGGGATGGACAGCGGGCGGCCGGCCGGGTCCGTACGGTCGCACATGGTGCTCACCGAGACCGGCGGGGAGGCCACGATCGGGTCCGAGGCCGCGCACAGGTGGTCGGCGTTGGACCACAGCGTCTGCAGCGGGAAGCTGCCCGTCGCCAGGTCCTCGAAGAACAGCCCGCCGTTGGCGCCCTTCGGGATCCAGGCGCACTTGTCACCGATCTCCTGACCGGTGGCGTCCGTCCAGCCGCCCGGGGTGTTCGGGTCGCTCACCGTCTCCGCGTACTCGTGGCCGCCGATGATCCCGTAGCCGTCCAGCCGCCCCCGCGGGGTGTTCTCGCCGAACCAGTTGGTGCCGCAGCCGGCCACGTCCGTCAGGTACGGCATGTTGGTGTAGGCGAGCTGGCCGTACGGGGAACGCTGGAAGTCGTGCCAGGCGCAGTAGCCCAGCTCCTTCCACTTGTCCGGGTCGGTGCCCTGCGGCGAGTCGATGACGTACTGCACGTTGCGGTTCTGCGCCTCGGTCAGGTTGCCGAAGTGCTTGGCCGCGGCCAGCGCCTCCGCCCCGAGTTGCGGCTCGGTCGCCGCCTGCGGCGCGGGCGCGGCGTTGTCCACCCAGACGCCCGCCAGCACGCTGCCCTGCTGCGGGTACGGGATGTGGGCGGAGCCGGCCGGGCACTGCACGGAGCCCGCGGCGACGCCCTCGCAGTACTGGGTCAGCACGGCGCTCCAGCCGTCGCCCTGGCTGCCCAGGCCCTTGAAGAAGTCCTGCTGGTACGGCGCGGCCTGGTCCGGGTCGCCGGTCGCCACGGTGTCACCGGCCGCGTTCGTCGACGGGGTGCCCCACTGGGAACCCCACAGGACCAGGTACACCTTGGGCGCGCCGATCACCACACCGGTCGACTCCTGGCCGCCCTTGTAGGTGACCTGGAGGTCGTACTCGTTGGCGACGTTGCCGTCGCCGTCCTTGCCGCCGGTGCCCGGGTCGGCGCCGTCCACCAGCTGCGGCGCCTTGGTCGTGGTGCCCACCGGGCCGGCCTTCGCGGCCCCGACCCGGCGCGGGCCGGACTTCTTCGGGGCGGCGGCCTGCTCCGCCTTCGGGGTGCCGGGCCGGGCCTCGACGGTGGCGGCCCGCGGCGCGTGGGAGTCGGCCATCGCGGACAGCGGACTGCTGAGCGCGGCACCGGCCAGGGCGGCGGCGAGTGCCACCAGGGCGGTCCGCGGGGCGCGCACCGGGCGGCGGGCGCCACTGGGCGTGCGGGATCGGAATCTGAACACGGGTCGGGTTCCGTCTCTCGTGACGTGGGGGGAGGGCGGGACGCACACGCGGTCCGGGCGGACGGGGAAGGGGCCTCACTCCGGGCCGAGCGCTGTGCAATGCGCCATATGATATTTCACTGATGGTCGCGCACAAGGCCTCCCACCCGGCGCCCGACAGCGGCACCCCCGGGGCCCGACGCGCCCGCACCGCACCCCACCAGGGCCGATCACCCCGCCACGGCGGCGCGGACAACTCCCCCGGCGGGCCCGGATTTTAACTCCCCCTTACCAGGCCCCACCAGGGCCTTGGCATTCCTCAGACCGGACGCCCCGCGTGCGCCTGGGTCACCAGGAACGGCACCAACCCACGCTCCGTCAGCGCCGCCCGCCACGCGTCCCGCGCCACCACCAGCTCCCCGGCCCCGCCCACGGCCTCCCCGCTCCCCGCCGACCGCGACGCCGCCCCCAACAACCCCAGACCGCCCACCAGCAGACACACCGCCCCGATCCCCCCGGCCACCCAGCCGGCCCCCACCAGCGCCCGCCCCAACGCCTCGGCGTCGTCCGACAGCCCCAGCACGTAGCCGAGCACCAGCAACACCCCGGCGGCGACGACGGCGATGATCGGCACGATCACCCCCAGCACCCCCCACCACCCGGAAGCCCGCCCCCGCCCCGGCACGTCCACCGGCAGCCGCGCCACGGCGTCGGCATCCGCCCGCAACGCCGCGTACCGCTCGTACTCCGGCGCGGCGGCGGCCAGCACGTACTCCGCGTTCTCCCGCGCCACCCGCCGCAACCGGTCCACCTCACCCCCCACCCCCTGCAACGCCGCCCGCACCTGAGGCGCCGCCAACGCCCTGCCCAACTCCGTCTCGAAGTCGGCCCGATCCTGCTGCGGCAGCCGAAGCGGCCTGTCCATGCCGTGCCCCTCTCACGTAGTTCTACAGAACTGTAGAACACGGGGGCGCGCAGCAGCAGTCCTGTTCAGGGCCGGATTCGGCCGCTACGACGACTCGGCCATCGGCCGCCGGGCCCGGCGCCCTGACACGGCGCCAGGCCCGGGGGCCACCGCGAACGGTGATTCCGTGCTCAGCCGACGGCGAGCTTCACCTGGCGGGAGTCGGCGGCAGCGGACGGGGTGGTGCCGATGTTGGAGACGGTGGCGATGGCGACGGCGTCCGCGCCGGGGATCCAGTTGACGGTCTTGGACTGGACGAGCAGCTGCCGCTGCTGGACGGTGCCGTCGCAGACGATGTCGGTGTCCGGGGTCCGGCTGGAGCCGAAGGCCTTGGAGGAGGAGTCCTCCGGGTCCTGCTGTTCGACCGAGACGGTGAGCGAGCGGGCCCCGTCGGCGACCGAGCACAGGTAGCTGACGTTCACCCGGGCCTTGCTGGGGATCTTCGGGTCGATCACGACGTCACCGAGGGTGACGGCGATGGCGGACGCATCGTCGGCCGGGGCCGCCGTCGGGGCGGCGGCGTGGGCCGGGGCGGCGAGGCCGGTGAGGGCCGAGGTCAGTACCGTCAGGACGATCCACCGCTGCACTGCAACCTCCGAGGATGTGGGGCGTGGTGCGGCCGACGCTAACCGCCGCTCCGCCCGCCCGCGCGCCGGGTCGTCCGATCGTCGTACGAACGACCTCGTGACGACCCGGCAGCAGCACGGCGTCACCGTCGCGGCCGCAGCCACACCGCCCAGGTCAGCGCCGAGCACAGCAGGTACGCCACCAGGAACCCGAGGTACGCGGCGTCCCCGTTGTGGCTGGCCAGGAAGGACTGCCGGAAGGCCAGGTTCACCAGCACCCCGCCGAAGGCCCCCACCGCGCCCGCCAGGCCGATCAGCGCCGCCGTCCGCCGCCGGGAGTCGGCCTCGGCGGCGGCCGGGTCGGCGCCGGCCGCGACCGCCGTCCGGGCGAGGCCCTGGTAGTGCGCCGGGATCATCTTGTAGGTGGACCCGTTGCCGATCCCGCTGAGCACGAAGAGCGCGATGAACCCGCCGAGGAACAGCGGCAGCGAGCCGGCCCGGGAGGCGAGCAGCACGACCGCCGTGCCGGCGCCCATGGCGGCGAAGGTCGCCAGCGTGACCCTGGCCCCGCCGTACCGGTCGGCGAGGCGTCCGCCGACGGGCCGCAGCAGGGAGCCGAGCAGCGGTCCGAGGAAGGTGAGGGCGGCGGCCTTGACCGGGGTGTCGAAGCGGTCGTGGAACTGGACCTGGAGCACCTGCCCGAAGGCGAAGCCGAAGCCGATGAAGGAGCCGAAGGTGCCGATGTAGAGGGTGGAGACCGCCCAGCCGTAGGGGTCGCGAGCGACCTCCCGCAGCGCCCGCCCTTCTCCCCTGGGCGCCTTCGGCAGGTTGTCCATCCGCCACTGGGCCCCGGCCGCCGCGAGCACGATCAGCGGCAGGTAGAGCAGCGGCAGCAGCCGGGGGTGGGCGGCGCCGGCGGTGGCCAGCACGAGCAGCCCGAGCAACTGGACGGCGGGGACGCCGAGGTTGCCGCCGCCCGCGTTGATCCCGAGGGCCCAGCCCTTGAGCCGGTGCGGGTAGAAGGCGTTGATGTTGGCCATCGAGGAGGCGAAGTTGCCGCCGCCGACGCCGGCCACGCAGGCGACGGCGAGCAGGGTGCCGTAGGAGACGCCGGGTTCCAGCACCAGGGCGGCGAGGGCCGTCGGGACCAGCAGCAGCAGGGCGCTGACCACCGTCCAGGTGCGGCCGCCGAAGCGGGCGACGGCGAAGGTGTACGGCAGCCGGAGCAGGGCGCCGAGTGCGGTGGGCAGCGCGGTGAGGGTGAACTTGCCTGCGGTGTCGATGTGGTACTCGGGCCCGAGGAAGAGCACCAGCACGGACCACAGGCTCCACACCGAGAAGCCGATGTGCTCGGAGAGGACGGAGAAGACCAGGTTGCGCCGGGCGATCCGGGCGCCGCCGCGGGCCCACATCTCCTCGTCCTCCGGGTCCCAACCGGCCAGCGGGGCGGGGGTTCTGGACTCCACGACGGTGGTCATGCCGCGGCCTCCACGGGGAGCACCCGGACCGGCCAGCGGCGCAGCACCGCGGGTGCGCCGTCGGGCGCGGTGTCCTCGTCCAGGCAGCGGCCGTCGGTGAGGTCGTACACCTGCTTGTACATCGGCGAGGTGAGGGTGGGCCGGTCGCCGCGGCTGCCGAGCAGGCCGCGGGAGCCGCGGCCGGGTTGGAGGTCGGCGAGGGCGCAGACGGTCTGCCAGTGGTTGCCGTCGTGGATCTGTACGGTCACGGGGTGAGCACCTCCAGTCGGGCCCCGGCGACGAGCACCGGGGAGTTGAGGGTGCGGCCGGCCTCGCCGGGGCGGGCGGGGCGGATCTGGCCGCGTTCGGGAACGAAGGTAACGGCGGGGTCGGGGGTGCCGGGAGCATTGACAAAGGAGGAGAACCGCCGCAGCCGCTCGGGGTCGGCCAGGGTTTCGGCCCATTCGTCCCGATAGCCGCTGATGTGGCACATCGTCAGTTCGTCGAGCTCGGCGGCGATGCCGAGCGAGTCGTCCAGGACGACGGCCCGCAGGTGGTCGAGTCCGCCCTCCAGGCGCTCCAGCCAGACCGAGGTGCGTTCCAGGCGGTCGGCGGTGCGGATGTAGAACATCAGGAAGCGGTCGATGGTGCGGATGAGGGTCTCGCGGTCGAGGTCGGCGGCGAGCAGGTCGGCGTGCCGGGGGGTGGTGCCGCCGTTGCCGCCGACGTAGAGGTTCCAGCCGGCCGAGGTGGCGATGACGCCGAAGTCCTTGCTCTGCGCCTCCGCGCACTCGCGGGCGCAGCCGGAGACGGCGGCCTTGAGCTTGTGCGGGGAGCGCAACCCCCGGTAGCGGAGCTCCAGTTCGATGGCGAGGGTGGTGGAGTCCTGGACGCCGAAGCGGCACCAGGTCTCGCCGACGCAGGACTTCACGGTGCGCAGCGACTTGCCGTAGGCGTGCCCGGACTCGAAGCCCGCGTCGACCAGCTTGCGCCAGATGACGGGGAGTTCGTCGACGGTGGCGCCGAACATGTCGATCCGCTGGCCGCCGGTGATCTTGGTGTAGAGGCCGTGGTCGCGGGCGATCTCGCCGATCGCGATCAGGCCCTCGGGGGTGATCTCGCCGCCGGGCACCCGGGGGACCACCGAGTAGGAGCCGTTGCGCTGGAGGTTGGCGAGGAAGTGGTCGTTGGAGTCCTGGAGGGCGCCCTGTTCGCCGTCCAGGATGTGGCCGTTGCCGAGGCTGGCCAGGATGGAGGCGACGGTCGGCTTGCAGACGTCGCAGCCCTCGCCGCCGCTGCCGTACCCGGCGAGCAGGTCGGAGAAGCCGGTCAGTCCGGTGACCCGGACGATCTCGTACAACTCGGCACGGCTGTGGGCGAAGTGCTCGCACAGGCCCTGGACGGTGGCGACCCCGGCGGCGGCCAGTTCCTCGGTGACGACGGTGCCGAGCTGCTTGAGGCAGCTGCCGCAGCCGGTCCCGGCCCGGGTGCACTTCTTGACGGCGGCGACGCCGTCGGCGCCCTGGTCGCGGACGGCGGCCCGGACGGCGCCCTGGGTGACGTTGTGGCAGGAGCAGAGCACCGCGTCGTCGGGCAGGGCGAGCGGTCCGGCGGGGGCGGACCCGGCCGGCAGCACCAGCTGTTCGGGGGCGACGGTGAGCGGCTTCCCGGCGACGGCGAGCGGGCGCAGCGCGCCGTAGCCCTCGGTGTCGCCGACCAGGACGCCGCCGCCCCCACCCCGCAGCAGGCCGTCGCCGCCCTCCTCGCCGCCGGACACCCCGACGTCGCGCTGGCCGGCTACCTCCTCTCCCCCGGCTTCTTCGCCCGCCGCGCGGCCACCACCGCGGCCACCTGGACCACCGCCCCGTTGGGCGCCCACCCGGCCGTCACCCGCCTCGTCCTGCACCGCTACGACCAGGCCCTGGCGGCCACCGCCCTGCCCACGGCCGCCTGACCGGCCCCGCGGGCCCCGGCTCCGGGCGTTCGGAGCGGCGGTGCACCGCCCTGCCGGATGCCCGGAGCAGGCCTCCGCTACCGTCGACCGGAAGCCCCGCGGAGGCGGGGGCGGGCGGGAGCGGGCGAGAGGCACGGGTGGGGGCAGGGTGGATCCGAACAGTGGACCGGTCGTGGGTGTGGGGCTCACCCCGACGGAGACGTCCGCACTCCTGCTGGACAAGATCCGCCGGGGGCACGACTACGCCCGCCGGAGGAAGGAACGGTTCCGTCGGCGCGCTTCCGCGGTGAAGCTCCTGACGCTGGCGCTGTCCGCCGCCTCCACCATCCTGCTGGGCCTGCACCGGTGGACGGACCTGGCGTTCGCGCTGGTGGCCCTGGTGACGGCGCTGGCGGCCGCCGAGCCGTTCTTCAACTGGCGCTCCCGGTGGGTGCTGATGGAGGAGGCGCAGTACCGCTTCCGGCGGCTCTCCGACGACCTGGAGTACCTGCTGGCGTCGACGACGGCCGACGGCCCGACCCGGCACCAGCTCGACGGCGTCTTCGGCAGGTACCAGGCGGTCTGGGACGACCTGAGCCGCACCTGGCTGGAACGGCGGCGCGAACCCGCGCCGCCGTCGACCGCCTGATCGATCACCGGGCCGACCGTCCGGCCGACCCCCGCCGGGTGCCCGGCTCCGGTGGTCAGCCCGTGACGCTGGCGGCGCCGGTCTCCAGGTGGCCGGTGGCGCGGCGGCTCCAGGCGGGGTCGCTGCCGACGGTCACGGTGAAGTCGTACCAGCCCTGCGCGATGGTGACGGCGTTGAAGTAGTCCCTGACCGTGGCCCCCGGGGCGACCTGGTAGGTCCAGCTGCCGGTCCGGTAGTTGGTGGCCGTGACGGTGAAGGTCACCGTACTGGTGCCGGTGTTGGTCATGGCGAACCAGAGCGCCGGCCGGCCGGTGTCCGGCGCCGGCGCGTACGAGGTGGTGGCCTCGGCGGTGCGGCCCGCGGTGGTCGCGTTTCCGGCGAACCGGCGCAGGGTGCGGTTGGGGCCGAGCACGGTGAGGTCGTACTGCCCGTTGCCGGAGCCGGCGCCGATGTCGAAGGAGTCGCGGGCGCTGCCGTCGGTGCCGCTGCCGGCGTCGTACGGGGCGACGGTGTACTGCCGGGGGCCTTCGGTGCGGTAGGCGTTGGTGTGGATCGAGTAGTGCGCCCAGGCGGTGGCCTGCGGGCCCTGGTTGGCCAGGTCGATCCAGAGCAGGGTCCGGCCGTCGGCCGTGGACTCGATCCGGTCCACCCAGGCGTTGGGCTGGTAGGGCAGCGCGCGGGCGGGCTTGGTGCCGGGCTCCTGGACGGGCATGGAGTTGGTGCCGGGGCTCGGGTTGATCTGGAGGTTCGCGGTGGCCTGGCTGATGGTGGCGCTGGTGTCGGGCAGCGCGGGCACCCCGTGGACGGGGTTGGCGAAGTCGAAGGCACCGGTGAGGTCGCCGCAGACCTGGCGCCGCCAGGTGCTGATGTTGGGGCAGACGGCGGGGGTGCCCAGCGCGGCGGTCCAGGTCTCCAGGAAGCGGATGACGCTGGTGTGGTCGTAGACCCGGGAGTCGACCCAGCCGCCGCGGGTCCACGGCGAGACCACGATCATCGGGACGCGGAAGCCGAGGCCGATGCCCGCACCCTTGCAGAACTCGCCGGCGGTGCCGGCCGGGGCCGCGGGCGGGGGCACGTGGTCGAAGAAGCCGTCGTTCTCGTCGTAGTTGAGGAACAGGGCGGTGGAGTCGAAGACCTCCGGGGAGGCCGCCAGGGCCTGCAGCACCAGGTTGACGAAGTGCGCGCCGTTCTCCGGCGGGCCGTCCGGGTGCTCGGAGAACAGCTGGTCGGCCACCACCCAGGAGACCTGGGGCAGGGTGCCGGCGAGCGCGTCGGCCCTGATCGCGGCGGCGATGTCGTCCGGGGTCGAGCCGGTGCGGGCGGGCACCGAGCCCATGCCGCGCTGGGCGAGCGGGCTCGAACTCGGCGCGCCGGTGAACTGGTTGAAGTAGGCGAGGCCGTTGTCGCCGAAGTTGTCGTTGGCGTTCTGGTAGACCTTCCAGCTGACGCCCGCGTCCTGGAGGGCCTCGGCGTAGGTCTGCCAGCGCAGGCCCGACTCGGAGCCGCCGTCGTAGGCCGGTCCGCCCGCGGTGGCGGCCGGGTCGATCGTGCCGGACCACAGGTAGGTGCGGTTGGGGCCGGTGGCCGAGAGGATGGAGCAGTGGTAGGCGTCGCAGACGGTGTAGGCGTCGGCCAGCGCGTAGTGGAACGGTATGTCCTCGCGGGCCATGAAGCCCATGGTTCTGTCCGAGCCCTTGGCGGCGATCCAGGAGTCCATCCTCCCGTTGTTCCAGGCCTGGTGCTGGGTGGACCAGGAGTGGTCGAGCGAGCCGTCGCACTGCGCGAGCTGCTCGGGGCTGACGCCCCACCACCAGGTGTTCGTCTTGCTGAGCTGCCAGGGGTACTGCCGTCCACTGCCGTTCGGCTGGTTGAACACGCTGGTGCCGCCCGCGATCTGCAGGGCGGTGCGGTCGCCGAAACCGCGCACGCCCTTCAGGGTGCCGAAGTAGTGGTCGAAGCTGCGGTTCTCCTGCATGAGCACCACGACGTGCTTGACGTCCCGGATCGTCCCCGTGCTGCCGGTGCTGCCGGTCGTGGCGGCCTGCGCGCCCGGCGCCGCGCCGGGCAGGGCCGTGTCCAGCCCGATGGCGGCGCCGAGGGCGGCGGCCGAGCCGAGGAAGGTACGGCGGGTGACGAGTGACACGGGTGGCCTCCGAGAAGTCTGGACAACTCCGACGTCGGCGACTGTCGGGCAGCCGGATGGCTACCGACCGGTAGCCGGGTGGCCGAGAAGTTACACCTGGCCGACAGTTGACGGAAGGTCTCACACCGTCACGGGATCCGCCCTGCCGCCGCGCGCCTCGGCCCGCCGGGAACCCGCCGGGAGCCCGCGGCCACCGGATGCACACGAACCGGCCGCCGGTGAGGATGGGCGGCGGGGCCGGGCAGTGGACGGAGTCGCTGGTGAAGGCGTTACCGGGTGGCCGCACCGCGCTCGTCGCGGTCCTCGCCTGCCTCGCCGTCCTGACCACGGGCGCGAGCCCCTCGCCGACGGACACGACCTCGTCGTCCTCGCCCTCGCCGTCGACCTCGGGGGCCACCTCGGGGGCCACCTCGTCGGCAGCGGCCGTCACCCTGGCGCCGACGCACGGACCCCGGTTCGGGACCGTTCAGGTGACGCTCTCCGGCTTCCCGGTCTGCGAGAGCGGTCTCTCGACGCGCCCCAACCCGGTCGATGCCCTGGTGACCTGGGACGACACCCCGGCCACCCGCCTCACGACCGTCCGGACCGGGACGAAGCCGCCGTCCTCCGGCACGTTCACGGTGCCCGAAGGCGCCGGCGACGGCGTGCACACGGTCACGGCGACGTGCCCGGGCTTCCCCCCGACCGTGGCGACGGCGCACTTCACCGTCGCGCCGCCGACACTGACGGCGGATCCGGCCCGCTCGGCGCCCGGGTCCACCACGACCCTCGTCGGCACCGGCTTCGCCTGCCCCGCGGACGACACCGTCGCCCTGGTCTGGGGCACCACCGCGCTTCCCGGCCCCGGAAAGCCCGACGCCGACGGGGGCTTCCGCACCGGCGTCACCGTGCCCGCGGACGCGGCCGCCGGTGACCACGACGTCCGGGCGTCCTGTGCGGCGGAGCCCCGGATCACGGCGGACGTCCACGTCCTCGTCCCGGCCCCGGGTCCGACCACGTCCTCGCCGACTACGCCCACGCCTCCGCAGCCGTCGCCCGTCCGGACGATGACCGCGTCGCCGGGCGCCCCCCTGCACGTCTCCGGCCGGACGAACGCCTGCACCGGGGGCGCCGACCCGCGCCAGGTGGTGCTCTCCTGGGACGGCGGGCCCCGGTCCCACCCGGTCACGGCCGACGAGTCGGGCCGGTTCCGGTCGATCGCCACCGTCCCGGCCACCGCGCCCACCGGCCCCCACCGGATCACCGTGGAGTGCGCGGGCACCCACACGGTGACCGAGATCGTCCCGGTCGTCGTCGCCCAGCACGTCCCGCCGCCCCCGCCGAAGCCCCACCTGCTCTGGATCGTCCTCGGCGCTCTCGCGGGTGTGGCCCTGGCGGCGTTCGGGCTGCGCCGCGTCCTGCGGCCGGGCGGCACGGCGGGCCGGGCGGGTCGGGCAGGCCGGGCGGGCACGGTGACGGCCGAGGCGGGCGCGTGGGGAGACGCCCGGACCGAGCTGACCGAGCCGACCGACCGGGCCGGCCCCACCGGGGCCGGGCACAGCGTCCGGCTGGACCCGCGGATGGATCCGGGCCGGCCGAGCTTCGAGGAGGTGCGCCATGACGATGGTCGCGACGGATGACCCGTACAGCCTGGCGACGTTCCTGGGGTCCCTGGAACCGCTCGTTGACGCCCTCCGCCGGCACGACGCGGTCACCGCCCTGGGCGGCCTGGACCGGGCTCTCTCCCGGGCCGCCGAACAGGAGGTGGCGAGCGTCGTGCACGGCTTCCTGGGGCTGGACATGATCGATCTGGTCGCCGGCGGCTGGCGTACCCAAGCGCGGCTCATGGAGGCCGCGCGGAGCACGTGCGCGGCCCCGGGCAGCGAGGAGGTCGTCGCCCTGGTGGACCATCGGGTCACGTCGGTCCACCACCCTTCGGTGAAGGTGCTGGTCGACGGGGTGTCGGTCGGCACCCTCGTGGTGGACATCGAGGTGGTCTTCGAGATCGACGGGCTCGTGGCCGTCGTACGCGGGGGCACGCTGGTGGCGGTGCGGGCGGGCTACTGCACGGCCACCGCGACGGTCGCCGTCGAGCAGATCACGGTGGCGAGCCGACGGGGACAGTTCGACCTGCCCGGCGGCGTCCAGTGGCGCAGGGGCATGGTGCTGCGGCACTGCACGCCGACCCCTCCCCCGCCCCCTCCGCCGACCCCGCCGGGTTGATCGGCCGGGGGCTGCCCGCTACGCCGCTTCCTTCCCCCGTCCGGCCGAGGCGACGAAGGCCAGCAGCCGCTCGTTGACCGCCTCGGGCTGCTCCAGGTTCAGCCCGTGGCCCGCCCGTTCGAGGATCTCGGCCCGCACCTCCGGAACCAGCGCCGTCACCCGCTCCACCACCTGCCGCGGCCGCAGCAGCGCGCTGCGCCGGCCCACCAGCACCAGGACGGGCAGCCCGATCGACCCCAACTCCCCGTCCGTGAACGGCCGGGCCGGTGGCCGGCCGCCCGGCTTGTAGCTGCGCATGGCGAGCATCAGCGGGGCGATCATCTCGCGCGGCGCACTGAGCGCCGGGTTCGCCAGCAGCCGCCCGAGCGCGGGGCGCAGCGGCCGCGGCGCGAGCATGCCGAACAGTCCGCCGATCATGTGGGCGTAGAACCGCGCGGGGACCTTCTCGATGCCGCCCGGGTCCAGCGAGGTGACGGAGGCGAGCCGTTCGGGCGCGTGGATCGCCTGGTTGAGGGCCAGCCAGCCGCCGTACGAGACCCCGACCAGGTGCACCCGGTCCAGTCCGAGCCCCGTCAGCACCTCCCCCAGCCACTCCGCGTTCTCCGCCGATCCGGCCGCGACGGCGCGCTGCTCACTGCGGCCGGGGTCGTCCAGGGTGTCGACGGCGTAGACCGGGTGGTGCGCGCCCAGGGCCGCGATCTGCGGGTACCAGTTGGACGGGTGCCCGGCGTGGCCGTGCAGCAGCACGATCGGCTCGCCGGTCCCCGTGCCGTAGCGGTGGACGTGCACGCTCCCGTACCCGGTCTCGACGTCGAACTCCTGCCGCGGGCCGGGCCACAGCTCCATCGCCCGGTCGTACGCCTCAAGGAACTTCGCCTTCGCCGTCTCGCTGGTGAAGTGCCCGACGCTGGTCCTGGTCATGATCCCTCCCGGTTTTGGTGGTATGGTTGTACCACAAAAACATCCGGAAGGAACCCGATGCCCAAGCTGGTGGACCACGAGGAGCGACGGGCCCACATCATCGACGCCCTGCTCCGCTCGGCGGCGAGCAGCGGCCTCCACTCCGTCACCATGCGCTCCGTGGCGGTCGAGGCCGGCGTCTCCGTGCGGCTCGTCCAGTACTACTTCGACACCAAGGAGCAACTGCTCCTCGCCGCCATGACCCGCCTCGCCACCCGGATGGGCGAGCGCGTCCAGCGCCGCGTCCGCGCCACCGGCGCGGGCAGCGACCCGCGCGCCGTCGTCGAGGCGGTGCTGCTCGAAGCCGTCCCCACCGACGAGGAGAGCCGCGCCTTCCACCTCATCTACACCGAGTACGCCGTCCTCTCCGTCACCGACCCGGCCCTCGGCGGACAGCCCTTCCTCGCCGCACCCGACGAGATGGAGGCCTTCCTCGCCGCCCAGCTCGCCGCCGCCGGCGCCGCCGACCCGCGCCAGGAGGCCGTCGTCCTGCTGGCGGTCTCGGCGGGCCTGGGCCTCAGCGTGCTGCTCGACCAGCGGACGGCGGAGGACGCCACGGCCGTCCTCCGCTACCACCTCGGCCGGGTCCTCCCTGCGTAGCACCGCTTCACCCAGGGCAGAACGCGGCGCCCTTCCCCCCGCGCCCCGGATCCCTAGGCTGGAGGGGTGAGCACTCATGCGCCGAACGAAGCCCGCGTCATCCCGCTGCGCCGCCCGCAGGCCACGCCGCCCGCACCTCCCGCGCCGAAGGAACCGCTCTGGCGCGACCTCGTCGGCGACGTGCTGCGGCGCGAACGGCTCGCCCAGGAGCGGACGTTGAAGGACGTCGCGGAGACCGCCCGGATCTCGGTCCCGTACCTGTCCGAGCTGGAGCGCGGCCGCAAGGAGGCCTCCTCCGAGGTGCTCGCGGCCGCCGCCAAGGCCCTCGGACTCCGCCTCGGCGACCTCCTCTCGCTCGCCCAGGACGAGCTGGTCCGGCACACCCGGCCGAACCGGACGAGCGGGCCCCGGGCGCAGTACGACGGGCTCTGCATGGCGGCTTGACCGCAGCGGTGGCCGGTACACCCCCGTCGTACCGGCCACCGCCGACGCTCACCGCCGGCTCAGCACCTGGTCCGCGAGCCCGTACGCGACGGCCTCCTCGGCACTGAGCACCTTGTCCCGATCCATGTCCGCGCGCAGCGTCGCCACGTCGTGGTGGGTGTGCCGGGCAAGGACCTCCTCCACCTGCGACCGGATCCGGACCATCTCCTTCGCCGCGAGGCTCAGGTCCGAGACCGTCCCCTGCCGCCCACCACTGGCCGGCTGCCCGAGCAGCACCCGCGCGTGCCGCAGCACGAACCGCCGCCCCGCATCCCCACCCGCCAGCAGCACCGCCGCCGTCGACGCCGCCTGTCCGACGCAGAACGTCGAGATCGGCGCCTGCACGAAGGTCATCGTGTCGTAGATCGCCATCAGCGAAGTGAACGACCCTCCGGGCGAGTTGAGGTAGATCGAGATCTCCCGCTCCGGGTTCTCCGACTCCAGGTGCAGGAGCTGCGCGATGACCACGTTCGCGACCCCGTCGTCGATCTCGGTGCCGAGGAAGATGATCCGCTCGTTCAGCAGCCGGCTGAACACGTCGTACGTCCGCTCGCCCTTCGCCGTCCGCTCGATCACGTACGGAACCGTGTACGACCCCATGTCAGAGCCCCATCCGTCGCCGCGAGGAGGCCGGGCGGATGTCGTCGACCGACTCCACCACCCGGTCCACGAGCCCGTACTCCTTGGCCTGCTCCGCCGTGAACCAGCGGTCCCGGTCGCTGTCCCGGGCGATCGTCTCCTCGCTCTGCCCGGTGTGCTCGGCGGTGATCCGCTCGATGGTGCGCTTGGTGTACTCCAGGTTCTCGGCTTGGATCTCGATGTCCGCGGTCGTCCCGCCGATGCCCGCCGACGGCTGGTGCATCATGATCCGCGCATTGGGCAACGCGAAGCGCTTGCCGGGCGTCCCCGTGGTGAGCAGGAACTGCCCCATGCTGGCCGCGAACCCCATCGCCAGGGTGGAGACGTCGTTGGGAACCAGCCGCATGGTGTCGAAGATCGCCAGCCCGGCGCTCACCGAACCCCCGGGGCTGTTGATGTACAGCCCGATGTCACTGCGCGGGTCCTCCGCCGAGAGCAGCATCAGCTGCGCACACACCCGGTTCGCCGACACGTCGTCCACCTGGGTGCCGAGCAACACGATGCGCTGGGCCAGCAGTTGGGCGGCGAGGTGGTCGTCGAAGGCACCGGGCACCGTCTCCCCCTGCCCCGCCCGGGGCAGCGGCGTACTGAGCGAAGTCATCTGCTCCTCCTTGTCGAGCCGTTGACTCCACTCTCACCCCGCGCTGCCCCCCGGATGCCGTTCCTCTGCCCGCCGCAGATTCGCCAAGGGCAGAGCGCTACGGGGCCAGGTGGTCGAACTCCCCGGCCTTGACACCACGGAGGAGGGCGAGCAGCCCGTCGGCCGTGGTCGTGATGACGACCTCAGGCTCGTCGCTCTCACGGAGTTTGATGGTGTCACTGACAGCTGCTGCAACGTAGATGCAGTTGGCGGTGTCACCACTGAATGAGGACTTCTGCCAGCTCAGAACGGCCATGATTGTTCCCATCTCAAATGCTCAGGGCATTCCGGCGAATAAGGTCACGAGACGCCTCGGGCCCGAGTGCGGTCGCCTCCAACCGATCCAACACGGCTCGATACTTGATCAACTGCGGCTCGGTGTCAATGAACTCGAATCGGTCTCCATCGACCTGGACGCTGTCCAACTGTGCCACCTCGGCGGCGAAGTAGACGATCCCAGCACCGGAACTGGGATAGCTCCCGGTGCCGAACGGGATCACTCGCAGGTCGACATGGGGAAGCTCGCTCGCCGTCAGCAGGTACTCCAGTTGGCCGCGCGCGACCTCCGGTCCCCCGAAGGCCATTCGCAAGGCAGTCTCATGGACAACCGCCGAAAGAGGCGTCGGCTGGTCCCCGAAGAGCACCGCCTGCCGCTTGATCCGATGAGAGACAAGGTGCTCCACTTCGGGCGGTGACAGCGGTGGGACCACATCCCGGAAGAGCGCGCGGGCATGTTCAGGGGTCTGGAGAAGTCCGGGGACGTGAACGACTGAGACAATCCGCATCGATCGCGCATGGTGCTCGACTTCCGCCAGATCGAGCGCACCGGCGGGAAGGATCTCGCGGTACTCCTCCCACCAACCGCGCGTCCGCCCTCCTGTCATGCGGGTTAGCGCATCGATCAACATCTCATCCACACAGCCGTAGAGGCGAGCAAGGGTTCGCACCCGGTCTGCGCTCACCGGGTATCCGCCGGCTTCGATGCTGCTGATCCGGGACTGCGTCGCGCCGTGCAGTTCCCCGGCCCTCGTGGCCGACAGGCCCGCCCGCTCACGCAACCGACGCAGCTCGGTACCAAGACGTCGCTGCCGGGCGCTCGGCGGAAACTTGCTGGGCGGCATCCGCCTCTCCCTTCACTCTTTGGGATGGATGTGCCATGGATCCCTCAAAGAGGGTGGACTGCATCCTACTGGCTGGCTATTTTTGACGTTGTATCAGAACGGCTCCACTCCCTCTGATGGTGGCAGCTCCGCATCCAACTCCCGTTTCACAGGAGACTTCCATGACTGCTGCGCCCTCGCCAAAACCCCGCCCCGTCGACATCACGTTCGACCGGGAGCTGTGCGAACTCGTGCTCGACACCGCACCCCGGCTCTTCGCCGTCGTCCAGGTGTGCGGCGACAGCAGCGCGGACGCCGACGGCTGGGTGGCGGCCTGGGGCCTCGCCGAACCCGACGGGCCGACCCACGTGATCAGCCTCGACGGCCGGGCCCGCCTGACCCTCGCCTCCCCCGAACGAGCCCTCCGCCACTTCGCCGGGCACCCGGGAATCACCGCCCGCCTCGTCTGGCTCGCCCACCCGAACACCGCCGCCCTGGACCAGCCCAAAGCCGCCTGACCCCCGCACAGGAAGTCGACCTGGCCGACTTCCTGCGCCCGCCCCAGCCGCTCGTTAGTGTGAAGACCAGAACCACAGAGCACAGTTGGGGGGGAACCCGATGGGTGGATACATCTCGGAGCCGGAACGGCTTCCGGTGGCGGCGGCCAAGCTGGACGAGGGAGCGGACAAACTCACGCAGGCGAACACCGGTTTCGGCGAGTCGACCGCTGCCGCGACCCGTCACAACGAGTGGACCGTCGGTTCGTCCCTCGGCGCGGCCACCGGCCACTGGTCCACGGAAGCCGGCAAGGTCACCGATGCGGTGAAGAAGATCGCCGAGGGACTCCGCGTCACTGCCGCCAACTACTACCGGCAGGAAGCCGCCGTCGCGGAACAACTGCAGCGTGCTGCCGATCTGTTGGAGGACAAGAGCTGATGCCGTCCATCTACGCCGAGGATCCCGACGGCCGCCGCAAGGCCTCCGAACCCCTTCATGACCGCCGTTTCGCGAAACCCGTCACCCTCCAGCAGATCCGCTCCTGCGACCCAGAAGCGTTCCACCGGGCCGCGGAGGAGTGGGACAAGGTCGGGTCGGCCATGAGTTCTGCCAAGTTCATCGCCGTCGATGTGCTCTCCACTCTCCAGGAAGGCTGGAGTGGCGACGCCGCGACCCTCGGACGCCGGGCACTCACCGACCTGGTCGACGAAATGTCCATCGCCGAACAGGAGATGGAGGCGGCGAAGCTCACGCTGACGAACACCGCGACCGGCCTGGCCCTCGCCCGCCGATGGGTCGCCGAAGCGGACGATCTGGCCCGTGCCAACGACCTCACGATCAAGGACGACGGCGACATCGGCTATCCGGCCTGGCTGACCAGGAGCAACGACCCGGAGAGCGGGGGCGAGTCCCGGCGCCTGGGCACGGTGGCCGGAGACATCCGCAATCTGCTGACGGCTGCCACGAAGTGCGCATCCGATGTCAGCAACACGGCGGGGCACGAGCTCGACCGCATCAACAACGCAGCGAAGTACCGCCACCTCGACGACTGGACCAAGCGGGTGGTGGGCGAGGACCTGGCGGGCGCGCGGGACCTCTCAAAGGTCTTCGGCGGCGGGGGTGGAGTCCTGCTGCCACCGGATGCGTACGACCGGGGGTCAGGCGCCTACAACACCGAGAGCCCCACCGACGAAGACCGCAAGCTGGCCGCCACCCTCGGGGCCGGGATCGCCGGCATGCCGTTCGGCACCGGGGACACCAACGCCAGCGCCAACATGGCGCACTACCTGTCCGGCACCGGCGAGCCGCTGAACCTGAACGTCGACGACATGCTGAAAGACATACCTGATTTCCAGCAGAGCGTGAACACGACGCTGGACGGCAACCTCAACGGATGGGAGGCCGAAGCCCTGGCGGAGTACCGCCGGACGGGACAGCCCGTTGCCCTGGTCCAGCAGACTGGTTGGCAACCCATGTCCGCCACACCGACGAGCAGCAAGGACTGGTTCTACGCGGTCGGGTCCTTCCACTACAACACCGAGGCGAAGATCGAGGTAAAGCCGACCTCACCCGGCGCTCCCCCTGAGGTGACCGTCACCTACCAGACGAGCGTCCGCGACCGGTACAACTGGGACGACGGGAAGAGCACCGACGTTCCTGTCGTGGGGAAAGTAAGGGACGACGACATCCAGCGACTCCACCGGACCGGCCTGGCCCAGGAGTTCGACATGGGAGGAACAAGCAAGGCAAGGACCAGGAAGCTCTGACATGCCAACCGGTAGCCGTGATCGCAGGCTTTGGACGCGATGGCCTCTTGGCGCCTTCCTCGTACTGTGCGCGCTGGTCACCGTGGGATGTGTCTGGTGGGGGGTGGCCGCAGCACTCCGCCTCGGCCATCCGCCGGAGACCGACAGTGACCGCGCGGAGCGGCTGGCGGGTCTGCACCACGATCAGCACCCCGGGATCGGGCGGTACTACATCCCAGCGCAGGCCGTGTTGTCCCGCACCGCCGACGGCAAGCCGGTCGCCTACCTGCACTACGTGCTCCGGGGCGGTGACGACGCCGGCCTGGACGACTTCTGCCGCACCTACAACCTGCCACGACCCAGCTCCCCCGCTCCACTGCCGGAGGACCTCAAGGCGGCGCTGCCCGGCGAGGAGCCGGCCGAGGGGGTGCTGCTGCCGGAAGGGCAGCCCGGGCGGCAGGTGTTCGTGGTGGAGCAGCCGGGCGGGCGTCCCGGTGCGGCCGACGTGTACATCCGGGCCGCCGGGTCGTGAAGGGCTACCCGGCTCTTCACCTGCAGACTCAGGTAGTTGACGGTCAGTCAGGAACTGCCGATGGCAACCGTGCCGGGGGGGCGGGGGGGGGCGGGGGGCCCCCCCCCCGGCGGCCCCCCCCCCCCCCGCCCCCCCGCCCCCCCCCGCCCCCGCGGGGGGGGGGCGCCCCCCACCCGGGTACACTAACAGAGAAGAC